>NZ_JBTNSY010000011.1:0-227959 GCF_054515735.1 Mycobacterium sp. ML4 | reverse complement strand
GATTTAATGGTAGAAGATATGAGCGCTGTAGAAGATGAGGGAAGGAAATGCTGACGAGATACGCGGCAGGCTGTGTGTGCTGAACAGCAACGGTGTTTTGGTGGACTGTCGCGATCTTGCGCCGTTCGAGTACAGCTGACCCCTTGGGTGATTAGTACGTCAGCGCTAACGCCGTTGCTTCAGATTGATGGGCCGGCCGGGCTCTTGGCGCACCTGTGCAAACTCCGACGTGAGCACCACGTGCATCGGGCGCTCACGGACCTGGTCATGAATGCGCCATAAGTACTCGCCAATCACTCCAAGCATCATCATCATGAAGCCGAGCAGCACCAGCAAGGTCACCATGATCGGCGCCCAACCCTTGAACGGGGACCCTCCCGCCATCCAATCGATCACGATGCTGAGCAGGTCGACGAAACCTAGAAACGCAACGACGAACCCGAGACGGGACATTGCCTTTATGGGGCCGTACGACGAATCGATTACGAGGTCAGTGAAATTACTGAGTCTCTTCACGAGGGAGTACCCGGACTTGCCATGTGGTCGCTCGCGCCGAACGTAGGGAATGAAGCTTGTAGGCAGTCCGAGCCACAACAGGTCGCCCTGAAGAAAGCGGAAACGGCCCTTGAACTGTAAGAGCAGATCGATTGCCCGCCTGTCCATCAGAAAATAGTCGAATCCGCCCTCTGGTATTGCGGGGGTGTACCGGCGGGCGTACCAGTACGCAATCCGGCTGGTTGCACCCGCGATCGCCCCGTCCGATCGTCCTGCCCGGTTGGCGATCACGATGTCGTCGCCGGCCAGCCAGCGGTCGACCATGTCGCCAATCAGCGCGGTGGGATCCTGAAGATCGGCCGAGATGCTAACCAACGCGTCGCCACGGGCAAGTCGGTACCCGGCGACCATCGCACTGAGCTGGCCAAAGTTCCGACTGAGTCGATGCGCAGAGACCCGTGCTGGGTCCTTTTCACGGAGCGCGCAGATCACTTCCCAGGAGTCGTCGTCCGACCCGTCGTCGACGAACACAATCTCGAGGTCGCACGCCGGAAAACGACTGGCCGCAACATCGATGAGCTCGTTGTAGAGCTGTGTCAGAGACTCAGCGTTGCGATATACCGGGATGACAACCGAGACCAACTTGGGCGCGTCCGGGTGCGGATTCTCGGGTGCAACAGGATCGGACGTCATCTCGCTCAGAATACGAGTCGGCCCTGCGCAACGGCAAGGACAGACAAGCCGAAGGGGAGTCGAACATGGCGCGCGGCCTTTGCCTCGAGGGCTAGCACGCGTCCCGCCCAGCTCGAAGCTGCTCCGGGGTCCAAGCGAGCGCTGTTGCGCAAAATTACCTCGCTCGGTGTGCCGCGACGGCCAAGGCGATAGGGCAGCGTTCTAAGGACCGCGGCGGGCGGAACCAGCGAGGCGAAGACGTAGCGAGCGGAGAGAACCGTGAACTGTGATCGCACCAAGTCGCGACTTAATGTTTTGGTCGTGTACCTGCGAAAGTGACCGAGCGCTTCGTCCTCGGCGCTCCACAGCCATTGGTACGCAGGGACCGTCACCACCAGGATCCCCTCGGGAGATAAAACTCGGGCGACCTCACCGAGGAGATCCGAGGGGTCCTCAAGATGCTCGAGCACGTCGAAGAGGCCCACCGCAGGCAAGCTGCCCGCTGGCAGAGCGAGATCATGCAGGGTCCCACAGAAAACCTGCGCCCCCATGAGTGCAATTTCCCGCGCTCCTTCCGGCAACGGCTCGACCGACAACACGTCGATGCCGTATCGCCCCAGGCGCTTAGCCATCGCGCCCGACCCGGCTCCCACGTCCCAGATCCTGTCGACCGACGCTTCCCGCAGTAGCTCCCCGACTGCGAAGGCGCGGGCATCGAGCCAGAATCCTGCGCCGCCGTCGCTTGCCAGCGTGTCTAATACGCCGCGTGGGTACGACACCTGCGCGACGTCTCGGCGCGACCAGCGCACCCCATCGGCATCGGGTGGGGGGGCTTCCCACCCGAGCGACCGGAGCCGAGACAATTCGGACTGCGACCCAACATCCGAGGTAGTACCCAAAAAGATCAGCGCTCCGTTCTCGAACAGACAACGAACACCGTCGATGAGAGGTCCGGGTATACCAACGCAAGGCTGTCGCAGCCCTCGACGTACTCCCTGCTGACGATGCCCTCCTCCAGAGCGCGATCGAACTGAAAGTTTGCCAGCGGCTTGACGATCACTCCTCCAAAATCGACCACGCTCAACCCGGCGCTGCGGACTTCGGCGAGAAGGGTATCGAGCGAGTACGTCCGCCGGTGCCCGTGCTCGAACTCGCCAGGGGTCACGGCGCTGTTGTGCTCGATGAGACCCATGTGAACCGCGATCTGGCGCGATAACGCGTTCGCATTGGGGACGGCGACGAAGAGGAGACCGTCGTGCTCTAGCCAGGTCCCGATCCGCGCCAGCACGGTTACGGGATCATCAAGGTGTTCGAGCGTGTGAACCAAGAAAATATTTTGGTATCGCTCCGTTGGCATGACATCCTCGAACAGGCCCGTCGTGACCTGCGCTCGGCCGCCGAAGCGCGCACGAACTTCATCTGCGAGGATCGGCGAAGCCTCGATTACGTCGAGTTGACCGAAGTACTCGAGCAGCTGCTGGGTCATGTCGCCCTTGTAGGCGCCAAGCTCCAAAGTGGCACCGTCGATCTTGAACCGTGGTTGGAGCCGGCGCAACAGGTGCGCCCGAACGATGCCGTCGAAGTCATAAGAATACCGCCGTTCTCGGTTGTCCTGGAACTCGCGATCGTAATCCCTAGTCGCCGACAAGCTCACTCTCCCTTACGCGTTGGAGGGTCCCCGACTGCCAGGCTAGGATTGTGCCGGACATACGTACAGTATTACCGGTTTCTTCGACCTCACATATTGTCAATGGCCAAGTTGAAGTATCCGCTGGTGGCCATATGAGTATCGCCAGGTTCTGCTGCGCTCGAATCCATTCCAGATCGAGAGGTAGTTGAACACTTGGGGTTGGATCGAGGAAGCAGCCACGTCGAAGCTCTCTAACGTCTTGGGCACGGGGAGCGCTACGGCCTTGAGGCGGTTGACGATGTTGGAGGCATCGCGAGCGGCCAACTCGGCTACGTTGAGGGCGCGTAGGACTTCCTCGGGGGTCCAGCGTTGGGTCTTGGCGGTGATCAAGACCTCGGGTGCGGTGCGTTGCAAGGCAGCCAGCTTCAACCGCCGTAGCCCGGCATCGAGATCGGTGGCCAGTGGTGAAACCGACGGTGGTGCAACGGGTTTAGTGACAGCAACCGGTGAGGTCTTGGTCACGAGATCACGTCGCCGTCGATGACGGGTGTGATCTTGTCGGCGTCCAGGGACCGGGTCGGGGCAACGGGCAAATCCAGGATCAGCGCGTCGCCTGCGGGGCGGGGTTGGGGTGTTCCGATGCCGGCGGCCAGGATGGAGCGCACGTTGGCGGCCCGGAACCGCCCGGTGCAGAGCGCAGACCAGGGCGTCGGTGCCGTGAGCGGCGCCCAGTGCGAGCAGGATCTCCAACTGCGAGGCCAGGCGGGTGTTGCCGATCGCGGCGGCACCGACCAGGAACGCCTCGGCGTCGGCGCCGAGGTCGCAGAACTGCTTCTCGACCGTGGTTTTCGGGCGGGTCCGCGGTTGGGTACTGGCCGGGGTCCGTCGTAGTGCTCGTCGAGGATCGACACGCTGCCGGGCGCGACGAGTTCATGTTCGGCCACGATCACCTCGGTGGCCGGTTCCAGTAGACAGATCGCACCGTGATCGACGACCACGACCACCGTGGTGCCGATCAACCTCATCGGCACTGAGTAGCGGGCCGACCCGTACCGAATGCAGGACAGGCGGTCGACCTTGCGCAGTACCGAGGGAGCCTCGATCTGCAGTCGTAGCGATGGGAGTGGTTGCAGCAGTTCACGTTCAGAGATCAGCCGCTCTTCAGGGATGGCGCAGATCTCTGAATGGGTCGCGGCGTTCACTTCCGCACCAGTTGGTACTTTTTAATGGCCATGGACACATATACCGCCGCCTGATCCCCTATCATCGAGCGATGTCACAAGACCTGTTCCCCGACGCTTTCCCGTTGCCATTTCACCGGAGAATGCAAGCGGTTGTAGCCGCACGGTTGTTCTGGAAGTCGCCGACTCTTCGGCAAAAAGCTACCGCGGCTGGCCAGGTTGCGGAGTACGTGGCGTGGCAAGACCGCGTATTCGGTCGCCGGCTCGATCTCTACTCGCGCCGTGAGAAGTTGTGGGAGCAGTGCCTGGCTCGGCTAGACCCGAAGCGTCCGCTGTTTGTTCTGGAATTCGGAGTAGCCCACGGCTACGCGACGAACTGGTGGCTTAGTCGCCTGGGACAAGACGTGATCTGGCACGGGTTCGACAGGTTCACCGGACTGCCCAGGGCGTGGAAAGAATTTGGAGAAGGAGCGTTCAGCAACGACGGTCAGCCTCCTCAACTGAATGACCCCCGGGTGCACTGGCACGTTGGCGACGTCGAGGACACGCTCAAATCCGTTGATATTTCTGTGCACCGAGAAACCAGGCAGTGGATGGTGTTGTTCGACCTGGACATCTACGAGCCGACCGTGTTCGCGTGGGGCGTCATCGAGGAGTACATACGCCCCGGTGACGTCATCTACCTCGACGAGGCCGGAGACGACGACGAGCGGATGGTGCTGGATGAGGTGATCCTGCCGTCGATCAGGTGCGAGCCGATCGCTGCCACGCCCGTGGGGCTCGGACTCGTGGTGACATAACTCGCTGAAACACGAAGGGCCCCATGAAGACCGAAGCTCCCGCGGGGATCTCTTCGTTCCAGACGTACTCCAACCGATAGGTCTACGGATGCCTGTTCTCGAGGTCTGACTGTGGTGCTCGAGTCTGCAAGAGTGTGCTCCGAGAACCACATCACGGCCAGGCTGCTTGCGATTTCCGGCGTCGACCTGCGCGCCAAGCACTAGTTGGGTTCCGGGCAAGCCCGAGACCGTAGAGTCGCGGCACCAGATCAATGCGGCGCGTGGCAGTGGAGTCGGCGGCTAAAGTAAACGATAGCCGCGCACCCCGCTTATTTAACTAATATTTCGTAGTCGGATTGCACCCTGTTGCGAAGCTCGTGCGGCTCGACGAACATCATCGTATCCACGATCGAAAGCGCTTCGACGTACGGAGACGAGAACTGGGCATACGGAGTCAAAAGGGAGCGTAGAAAACTGAGGCGTATCCCGTGTTCGGTGAATGCTGAGTCGTGGTACAGATCCAGACCGCCTATCGGGTTCACGTACTCGGTCGCGCCGACCGCCGCGCATGTTGCCAGTACCCGTTCCTCGCCGCGAAAGCTTCTGTCGATACCCAGGCTTGACGAGACGACCAGCTCAGTCTCGATGCCTAAGCAACGGGCAACAGCGGAGATCGAGTTCGCAACGAAGTCGAAGAGGTTGCGACTCGGAAACTCCAGGACCTCCCGGAGGAACTGTTCATACTTAGCCCACAATGGTGCTTTGTGGTAGCTCTGGCGAAGAAGGGCCAACATCCCGCTCGCACTGTATTCGGGGGCGATCTCCCGATCGCGTACATCGGCAAAATCGCTCGCGCGCCGCAACGGGAGCGTGATCGTGCGTGGACTTCCCGAAGTAAGTATCCGATTGCGGTTGATCCATCCTTTTTTGGTGTATTTTATGTCGTCGTAAACAACGAACGTGTCGCAGTACTCGAGCAATTGGAAGTAGCCGATATAGGGAAGAAAATACGGCTGCATAATTCCAAGTCGCACTAGTAACCAGCCAGTCTCGACAATATGAATTCGCCGATCCGGGTGCAATCGTCAGGCTGCACAGCCGTTCCGGTGGGCAAGACGATGACACTTTCTGCCACGAGCGCGGTGTTCGGCAGGTGCACTCCCGCGTGGGGGAACAAGCTCTTATACGGTTCCATGGCATGGCATCCCGGCCAGAAGTACTTGCGAGCCCGGACGTTTTCTGCGTGCAGGTCGACAACCAGTTTGTCCCGGCACTCGCTGACCAAAGGCGACAGCTCCACAACGACGTACTGATGGTTCCCCATCGACCCCGAATCGTACTGACACAGGTGCAGGTGTTCGCTTCGTCCAAGTACCTCGCTGTATGCCGCGTGGTTCGCGCGGTTACGCGCCGTAAACGTATCGATGGAGTCTAGGTTGACCAAGCCCATCGCTGCACAAATCTCGGTCATCTTCCCGTTGGTACCTGGGTAGACGACCTCGTCGAAATCTACAAAGCCGAAGTTCCGCATCAATCGCATTCGCTCGGCCAGCTCGTCGTCGTTGGTGACGACGGCGCCGCCCTCGAACGTGTTGAAGAATTTTGTAGCGTGAAAACTCAGTACCTCGGCTCTGCCGGACGATCCCATCATGCGGCCGTTGTGAGAGTTCCCGAACGCGTGTGCCGCATCGAAGAGCAACTCGAGGCCGTGCTCACCGGCAAGTTCCTGCAGCTCGTGCACCGGCGCTGGTCGGCCCCAGAGGTGCACGCCGATAATCCCAGAGGTCCGGGGAGTGATAAAGGTCCGAACCGACTCGGGGTCGAGGTTATGTGTAAGCGGGTCGATGTCGGCAAAGACCGGTGTAATTCCCTGCCAATGAAGCGCATGGGCAGTGGCGATAAATGTGTACGACGGGATGATCACTTCCCCCGTGAGTCCGAGCGCTCGGATCGCGATCTCGAGCGCGACCGTACCGCTCGCCATTGCTACGCAATTTCTCACATCGAGAAAGTCCGCTATCCGGCGTTCGAGCTCCACGACGAGCGGTCCGGCGTTCGTCAGCCAGTGCCGCTCGAAAATGCCATCAACGAGGCGGTCGAACTCGCGCCGTGAACCCATGTTCGGGCGACCGACGTGAAGGGGTTCCTGAAACATCATCTGGGTGCACCCGACGCTGGCACCGGTGCCACTCTGTCCCCCTACCTGTTCGGTCGAATGATCGTCGACCCGGATCCCTCTATCCAGGGAATTGTGCCAGCTTCACCATCCCGGCGCGGTCATTCTCGCTCAAAACTGCTGCCGAGCGGAATAGTTCGCGGACGCCCGACTCGGTGCGGTGTGCGGTACCGAATCGCGGGGGCGACATGTCGTTTGGCGCGGTCGTGCAACGCTTCGGATGACGGGGTGGGCCCTGTTCGAATGGGTTCGGCAGAAGTGACCCTCCGACGAATCCGGTGGCGCCGCTCAAGGTAGCGGTCATAAGTGCCTTGGCCCCGACAGGTCGGCAGCCAATGGATAGCGCTCAGCGTGAGCTGTGGGGCCGCTGAGCGTTCGACAACCTCCGGTCGCATGGAAGAACGGCGCTGTCGGCGAGCTCAGTGATGGTTCAGAACTTTCCAACGTGCGTCGAGCATCTCGATGCGCTTGGCGTCCTCGTCGGTGATGTGGCCGTAGTAGTCGCGCTTGTTCAGCAGCCACAGCAATTCGAAGTGCACTGCGTTGAGCAGCCCGTCGGCGATCGAGTCGAACGTGCCGGCCGAGCCGTCAAACACGACCTTGCGGGTCTCGAACCGCGTCAGGTGCACATTGGCGACCTCACGAATCGTGTCTAACGTGTCGCTAGATATCGCACCGCCAAGGACCAGGTCAAGGCCGGCCTGCTTCGCCTTTTCGGCAACGGTGGTCACGTAATTGGTGATTTCAGGGCTGTTGATGGTGTCGCGGGTCTGACCGAGTGATCCGGTGAAGTCCACTCGACCGAACACGATGCCATTGACCCCGCGACCTTTCGTGGCCGTCTCAAGCATCGCGTCGAGATTATTGAAGCCTGTGATCGTCTCAAGGTTGAACAAGAAGTCGGTGTCTAGTTCCTCGTCCTCGTCATAGACCGTGTTCTTGGCCGCGATGTACTTTGTCAGAGCGTACGGCGTCTCCACCATCGGTGCGACGATGTAACGCACACCGATCTGCTTGGCCTCGAGAAGGTCACGCATGGCCTCGCAGCCGCCGATTTTAACGGTCAGTGGCAGGCCAGCGGAGCGGGCGATGTCGACGAGACGCAGCAGCTCGTCGATACGAGTTCCTTCGGCCTCAAATTCGGCCTTGACGCTGACAATGCCGTGCTCTTGCTTGCCTACGCGCAAGATTTCAGCCATCTGCCGTTCGGTTTTGTTCACATTGCCTCCCCTGGTCAGCCCCGTAACAAATCTCTAGAGTCTAGGCGCCGGTCATCCTGCCCCGTGGGCGATTACGGCAGGAATTGCCGGATCAGGAGCTGCCACGTGAACTGGCTCGGGGCGCCGCCGCGCCGAGATGCACGGTGACCCGCTCCTCAGCATCGGCAGGGAGGTCGGGACTCATCCTGTGCAGCGGATTCGACTTCATCGAGCCGTCCGGCTGCACCGCCGAGGTGATCTTCGGGTAGTAGGTCTGCTCGGGGTCGATAGGCACCACCATGAGCGCCGGGCCGTCGGCAGCCAGCAAGGAACGGACGGCCGCTGCATCGAGGCCGGATTCGGCGTCGAGCCGGGCGAACGGGATCCCGTATGCCCGGGCCAAGGCCTCCCATTCCGGCAGACCCAGCCCGGTCTGGGCGTCGCAACCGATCCATGCGCCGCCGAAGTAGTTGCGTTGGGTCATCCTGATCGACGCGTAGCCGTTGTTGTCCAGCACGAACACCTTGAGATTCGCTCCCGTGGCCGCAAGCGTGCCGAGCTCCTGCAGGTTTTGGGCGAATCCGCCGTCCCCCTCGCTCAGGACCACCTGATGGCCCGGGTTGGCCAGAGCCGCCCCGATCGCACCGGACAGCCCGTAACCCATGCTCGCAAGTGACTTATTCGTGACCAGCTTCTGGTCGGCGCGCAGCTGCAGAGCCTGCATGGCGACACTGAAAGAGCCGCCACTACTGCCGGGCAGCACGATGGCGTCCGGCCCGACGACCTCGGCCAGTCGCATCGCGAACTCGTAGGGTTTCACGTACCCGGGGGCGGTGACGTTCTGCGGGTCGTTCAGAGGCAGCTCGGCGCGAACTGACGCGATGAACTCCCGCCACGTTTGCCACCGTCCGGGATCCCCAAGGTCGGACCCGTACAGGGCGGCCAGGAACCGGTCGGCGTCTCCCCGCAGCGTCAGGTCGACGCGCGGATGTCCTTTCTCGAGTTCGGCGGCGTCGATGTCGACCTGCACCACCCGCCCGACGGGCACGAACTGCTCCCACGCGAAACCCGTCTGCTGCAGCCCGAGCCGGGTGCCGACGGCAACCACCAGGTCGGCCTGCTGAATGAGGATGTTCGCGGCACGCTGTCCCCAGGTGTTCGGGCGACCGCAGTACAGAGGGTGCTCGGTCGGAACCCGGTCGGCCCCGTTCCACGTGGTCATAATCGGGATGCCCGCGGCTACCGTCCGCCGGCCCAGAGCGCGCACGGCTCCGCGGCCCACCCCTCCTCCGATGAGGATGACCGGGCGCTCAGACTCACGCACAAGAGCCACAGCTTGTTCAATGTCCGCTGCTGGCACCTCCGGAAGTGCGCCTGCCTCCGCAATTGCGACTGGATCCTGGTCCGGCAGCGGGGGTGCCGCCTGCGCGTCGAGGCAGACTTCCAGGAACACCGGCCCCTGCCGGGGTGTGCGGCCCTCGAGCACGGCGTTCAGGATGATGCCGCGCGCAACCGGACGCTCGATTCGCAAGGCGCGCTTGGCCACACTGCTCACCAACGTCACCCCGTCTATTTCCTGTATGCCCCGTTGGCGCACCGCACCGCGGCTCAGATCGCTGCTCTTGACTTGTCCGCCCAGGACAAGCAATTCACGGCTTTCCTGCCAAGCACCCGCAATTCCGGTGAGCGCGTTGGTAACTCCCGGACCGGCCGTCACCAATGCGAGCGCACGGCCGGTACCTTCATCGCGGGAAGCATTGAAGTATTCCGTCGCGATAGCCGCGCCCACCTCGTGCACGAACGGCACGCACACCATCCGGGTGCGCACCGAATCGAGCAAGTGCATGATGTTGCCCCCGGCGACGAAGAAGCAATGGGTATAGCCGGCACCCACCAGCCAGTCAGTGAGCTGGTCGGAATACTTCGAATATTTCGGAGTGGGGTTATGGGGGCTCGTCACATACCCACCTTCTGGCTTATGACGAAATTGGGGCGCTGCTTGACCTCTTCGTAGATGAGCGCGAGGTACTCACCAACGACCCCCAGGAGCAACGTCACTACCCCGAATCCGACCAGTGTGACGCAGATAAGCGAGCCGAACCCGGGAAATGGCACACCATAGAAGACGAAACGCACGGCCAGCACAAATACGGCGAGGGCTGCAATGGCACTCAAGATGAAGCCGGTGAGAGTGATAAGCCGAAGCGGTACGTAGGAGTGGGCGAGAATCCCCTTACCTGCCAGATCGATCACCTTGAGGCTGTACGCCTTGGATTCCCCGGCGAAGCGAGGTGCCCGCTTCATCGGCAACCCGATCGACTTGAAGCCAACCCAGGAGAACAGGCCACGGACGAACCGGTTGCGCTCGTCCATCGAGCGAACCGCCTCGTAGACTTTCCGGTCGACTAACCGGAAGTCGCTGGCGTTGCTGGTGATTCGGTCGTCAGTGAGCCTGCCGGCCAACCAGTAGAACAATTGGGAGTTCATGCGCCGGATGGGGCCGACGCCGCCCCGCTCAGTCACTACTCCGTAGACGTTTTCGTAGCCCTGCTCCCATGCGCGAATCATTTCCGGGATGAATTCGGGGGGGTCTTGCAGGTCGGCGGTCATGAGCACGACGGCATCGGCGTCGACCGAGTTCAGCCCGGCGGTCAGACCGCCGTCCATCCGAAAATTGCGGGCCAACTTCAAGATCTTGAACCGCGGATCCGCAGAATGGATGGCAAGCAGCTTTTCCATCGTGTCATCGGTCGAACCGTTTTCGACGATTATCGCCTCGAAGTCGTAGTCCGGCTCTGAGTCGAAAACCTTCGCCAGCTGGCGAGCCAGCTCCTCGACGCATTCACTTTCGTTGTAGGCGGGGGCGATTACTGCGATCTTTTTCTTCACTCCCGCACCTACTCCCACACTTACTCCCATACTTTCCACGGCGGGTTTCCGCTGTTCCATAGGTTGTTCAACAACTGAGATTCTCGGAATGTGTCCATTGGCTGCCAGAAACCATGGTGCGGGAAGGCTGCAATCTGGCGGTCCGCGGCCAGCTGGAGCAGCGGCTTCTCCTCCAAGACGGTCTCGTCGCCCTCGAGGTAGTCGAACACTCCCGGCTCGAAAATGAAGTAGCCGATGTTGATCCAGTCCTCGGTCTTCGGCTTTTCGCGGAATTTGGCGACCCCGCCGTCCTCCTCCAGGTCGATGACACCGAACCGGCTCATCGGCTGAGTGGCCGTGACGGTGGCGATTTTGCCGTGCTCACGGTGAAACTTGATGAGTGCATGAATGTCGACGTCGGCGATGCCGTCGCCGTAGGTGCACAGGAACGCCTCGTCACCCACATACTTGCGGATCCGCTTGATCCGGCCGCCCGTCATCGTGTCCAGGCCGGTGTCGGCGACGGTCACCTGCCAATTGAATTCGTCGTGTGAGCCGTGATAGCGGATGCTCGACTGGTCACCCAGGGTGATGGTGAAGTCGAGATTGGCTACCCCGTAGTTTGAGAAGTAGCTCTTGATGTACTCGCTCTTGTAGCCGGTGCACACCACGAACTCGCAAAAGCCATGATGGCCAAGAATTTTCATGATGTGC
This sequence comes from Mycobacterium sp. ML4, assembly GCF_054515735.1. Lineage (NCBI taxonomy): Bacteria > Bacillati > Actinomycetota > Actinomycetes > Mycobacteriales > Mycobacteriaceae > Mycobacterium > Mycobacterium sp. ML4. The sequence continues at coordinate 216,245 of NZ_JBTNSY010000011.1, read as the reverse complement.
CAGAGCACCGGCCGGCCACCAACCTCGACCATCGGCTTGGGCCGGAATTCGGTCTCCTCACGCATACGCGTGCCAAGACCACCCGCAAGGAGCACGGCTTTCATGGCGAGTCGTCCAATCTCAAGGTGATCGTTCCCCCAGCGCGGTTTCGCTGACGCAGCGTCGCGCAGGTGACACACTAGCAATGCCGCGACGCGCCCGGCGGGGTTTTCAAGGGCGCCGCATAGTATATGAAATACACACTCCTGAGGAGATCTCATTTCAAGACTCGATACCTATGTTGGGGAGGGCGGTCTCGAGGAGGATCGCGAAGATATTCTCGCGGCGGTCCGCAGCTACGCGAAGCGCAAGCTCGCGACATCCGACTTCGTGCAGGGCGTCACGCCAGTTCCAGTGTCGGGCAAGGTGCTTGACCCGGAAGATTTCGCGGCACTAGTCGACGCGTCCCTCGACGGCTGGTTGACCGCAGGCCGGTTCCATCCGCTCTTCGAGCGCGCCCTTTCCCGTTATGTGGGAGCCCGGGACGCCGTCTTCGTGAACAGCGGCTCGAGCGCCAATCTCTGTGCGCTGAGCGCCTTGACCAGCCCGAAGCTCGGCCAGTACAAGAAGAGATACGATAAACGGCCGCTGGAACCCGGTGATGAGGTGCTGACCGTGGCGTCGGGATTTCCCACCACCGTTAACCCGATCATCCAGAACCGCCTGCGACCTGTCGTCGTCGACATCGAGCTGGGCACGTACGACGCCGTCCCAGAGCGGCTCCGCGAAGCCGTCGGTCCCAAAACACGTGCGATCATGATGGCCCACACACTCGGCAATCCGTTCGACTTGGACACAGTGCAGGACCTGTGCGACAAGCATGGTCTTTGGCTGGTCGAAGACTCGTGCGACGCGCTCGGCTCGACCTACGACGGCAAACGCACGGGCAGCTTCGGTGACACCGCAACGGTGAGCTTCTACCCGGCGCACCACATCACGACGGGGGAGGGCGGCGCCGTATTCGTCAAGTCGCCGCTGGTGCGCAAGCAGGTCGAATCCTTCCGCGACTGGGGCCGGGACTGTTACTGCGCGCCGGGAAACGACAACACCTGCGAGAAGCGGTTCGAATGGCAACTCGGCGACCTGCCCAGGGGTTACGACCACAAGTACATCTACAGCCATATCGGATACAACTTGAAGGCCACGGACATGCAGGCCGCGCTGGGTCTCTCGCAGCTGAACAAGCTCGATGGGTTCGTCCAGGCGCGCAAAGAAAACTTCGAATACCTGACCTCGCGGCTGTCCGAGGTCGAGGGGCTTATCCTTCCGGTTGCCACGCCGAAGTCGGACCCGTCCTGGTTCGGCTTTCCGATCACACTCGATCCTGAGCATCCGGTGGACCGGACCAAGTTCATGCAGTTCCTCAACGTCCGCAAGATCGGCTTCCGCCAGCTGTTCGCAGGCAACCTCGTGAAGCAACCGGCCTATCGCAACGTCGACTTCAGGATCGTGGGAGACCTCACCAACACCGACATCGTCATGAACCGGACGTTTTGGGTGGGCACCTACCCGGGCCTCACCATCCCGATGCTCGACTTTGTTGCCGACTCGATCCGCGAATATATGGCTGACGCCGCGCGGTAATCGTGCACTACCTGTTCACCCGGCGCTCCGGGTTCAATGGACCCTGGCTCACGCTTGGCCGCGGACACCGGGTATCTGGCGTGGCCCTTGACGCGGCCGACGGCAGCCTGCTCGAACGCGCGGCCCGGCAGCGGCTCGCCGTATGCGAAAGCCTCGGATGACCGAATTCGACCTGCCACCCGAATCAGCGCCCCCGGGTCCGCTGATTCGGCTCGTACACGACCAGCGCGTGGCATTCCTGCTGGTCGGGGCGATCAACACCGTGGTCGGATTTGGCATCTTCGTCGCCTGCTCGGAGAGCATCGGCCGGCTGGTCGACCACCAGTCCGGCCGGGTTGCCGGGTCGCTGGTGACCCTCGGTATATCCCACGTATTGAGCGTGCTGTTCGCCTTCGTGATGCATCGGCGATTCGTTTTCCGCGTCCACGGCCAGGTCCTGCGAGACCTTGCGCGCTTCGAGAGTGTCTACCTCACCGCGCTGGGCATCAACGCCGTCGCCTTGCCTGTGCTGGTCGAGTTGGGCCTACACCGCATACCTGCACAGGCAATCATCCTCGCGGCAAGTACGGTGCTGAGCTACTTTGCCCACCGGTACTTTTCCTTCCGGCGCAGCGCCGCCGACACTCAAGGGGACACCTCGCGCACGTAGAGCGTGCACCCTTCACAGTTCCCGCTGATTGGAACGATGTGGAACTGCCGGCCCATCAGCGCGGCGAGGTCCGGATAGATTCGCGGCAGCGAAAACTTCGACAAGTTGCAGTAAGTCACCAGCTGCTCGGGCCGATCCACCGGGCACGAGGGGCGTTTGATGTTGCTCGCGTCGACAACGCAGTCGGCCCGGTCAATCCCGGTGCGGACTACCGGCTCAGCGGCCTGCCAATTGGCGGGGCTGGTGCTCAGGCCGAGCACGTTCAGGTATGGCATCGTGCTCTGCCAGTCCTGCGCGACATAGAGTTCGGCTGCCCAACCCCAGACCAGCGCACGCGAGCCCGGCGGGCAGGCGTGGGCCAGTGCGGGGTTGCGCTTGACCGAATCGCGGGAGAACGCAGCAGCGGCCCCCTGAGGCGAGAGCGGCGGACAATGTTTGACGGCGTAACCGAACACGAGTAGGACCGCCACGGCCGCGGTCAGCATGCCCGCCAGCACGGTTGGCGATAACCGCTGCGGAAACAGGCGCGCGCCAACCTTGACCGGCATGGTGGCGGCCAGCGCGCCCGCCCCGAAGAAGATGATGAGGTAGTGGGGATAACCCATACCGCCGATCAGAACGGCCATGAACCCGCTTGCAATGAGGATGACGCGGGCTACATTGGATCGTCTGTCGCTGTGCAGGCCTAGCCAGATCAGGCCAGCGAGTTCGACGAGCAGGTACATCGCCGGCGTGGTGAGCGCAGCGAAGGTGCTGGTAAACCGCTGCAATTGGGAGCGGTCACCCGCGTAGGACCCGAGGAAGGCGAAAGTCTGCTCGACGAGCGCCCAACTGGTTGCCGGGGAGGCCACCATGACCAGCACGATCGCGGCGAGCGGCAGCACTGCGCCGGCAAGCCACCACAGCACCGACACGACGATGCGTCGCACGCTTGGGCCCAGCACTATGAGCTGCGCCGCGGCGAAGGCGACAGCCAGCGGAGCAACTTGAAACTTGGCGCCGACCGCGAGGCCGGCCATCACACCGAGAACGGCGAATAGCCACGGCTTCGCTGCCAGCCGTTCGCGCGGCACCAACGCCGAGGCCACGACCAGCAGTGTTGGCAGGTACTCCGTGCTCAGCGCGCTGAAATTGACCGCATCGCCCACGAGGAACGTCGTCGCGATCGGGAACCACCAGACCACTGTGGCCACGAGTGCGGGCCCTCTACCGATCGCCCGGGACGCGGCGACGAACATAGCGGAGGCGGTGAGCGCCAACAGAACCGCCGAAAGCAGGTGAGCGAAGGCGAGCGTCAGCGGCGCGCCCAGCGCGCCGAGCCCGGCGAGGAAGAGCACCCAGTACGGGCCAGTTGTCCCCGTTACCCAGGTGCTGAAGGGGACGGGGGAAACGAGCGCGGCGCGCGCCTGGACCATAAGTTCTGCCTCGTCAGGATTGAGCAGGCCCCACTCGTTGATCGCCTGGCCGCGCAGATTCATGGTCGCTACCACAAGGCCGCCTGCAACGCTGAGATACACGACTGCGGGCGGCACGCGAATGTTGCTGATGGTCAGCTCCTCCCGGTGGCCGACCAGAGCCTATCGTGGCGTCGAACGCGGCGTTGCGGGACGCCATTAGGTGTCATGGGCTGAGCTCACCGAGTTAAAAGCGGGTGTTCGGGTGGATTCCGAGATACGTCTCGGTTGCCGTCCACCGACTCTGGCCGTTTTGGAGAAACCGGCGCCGAGTTCGTTGCGCCGCAACGGTGGGTGCAAACCTCGCGGTCAGCAAGGACGAATCCCGACGGACCAGATGTCAACCAAACCCGGGCGATCCCAGGCTGAGGACCACGTAACCAAAAGCTGTCTGGCTGGATGCGTACTGCTAGAGACCCGGTGGAAATCTCCAAAACTATTTGTGAAAAAAGCCGCGCCCGTCGGCGGAAGCTCGTATCCTCGCTCCAGCACATGTTCACGCAGATTGGTGGGGGATGATCGTCGCGCCAATAGTGGTCGTGATCGGCCGGGTCGATTAGGGGAGGTGTTGGTTCGCGTGGTGGGTCAGGGTAAGCGGATTTGTGTGGTGGGTGGTGCTGGGCATGTGGGGTTGCCGTTGGCGTTGGTGTTGGCGGATGTGGGGTATGTGGTTGATATTTTGGATACGAATGTTGTGGCGTTGAAGTCGATTATGGCGGGTTGGATGCCGTTTGTGGAGGATGGGGCGGAGGAGTTGTTGGGGCGGTTGTTGCCGACGGGTCGTCTTGCGGCGAGTACGGATTCGTGGGTTGTGCGGAATGCTGATGTGGTGATTTGTGTGGTGGGGACGCCGGTGGATGAGTATTTGACGCCGCAGGCGCATACGTTTTTTCGGATTATTACCGAGATCAGTCCGTATTTTCGTGATGATCAGACGTTGGTGTTGCGGAGTACGGTGTATCCGGGGTTGACGCAGCGTGTTCATGATTCGTTGCGGGAGCGGGGGATTGGTGTTCATGTGACGTTTTGTCCGGAGCGGATCGCGCAGGGGCATTCGTTGCGGGAGTTGCGGGTGATTCCGCAGATCATCAGTGGGTTTGATGAGCAGGGTGTGCGGGTGGTGCGGGAGTTGTTCTCGGGTATCACCAGCGAGATTATTGAGGTGGAGCCGCAGGAAGCGGAGTTGGCGAAGCTGTTTTGTAATGGGTATCGCTACATTCAGTTCGCGGTGGCGAATCAGTTTTATTTGTTGTGTCGTGAGGCGGGGTTGGATTTTGATCGGGTGCATCATGCGGCGACGTTTAGGAACAGTCGGGTGGACAGTCTGCCGCGGGCGGGGTTGGCGGCGGGTCCGTGTTTGTTGAAGGACACGATGCAGTTGGCGGCGTTTAGTAACAATAATTTCATGTTGGGGCATGCGGCGATGTTGATCAATGAGGGTCAGCCGCAGTTCATCGTGAATATGCTCAAGCGGCGGGTGGATTTGCGCGACAAGACGGTGGGCATTTTGGGGATGACGTTTAAGGCCGATTGTGATGACACGCGTGATTCGTTGAGTTTTAAGCTGCGGCATCTGTTGATGTTGGAGGCCAAGGACGTGATCCGTCATGACCCGTTTTTGGACGGGCCGGATTATTTCCCGCTCGAGACGGTGGTGCAGCGTGCCGATGTGCTGGTGGTGGGGGTGCCGCACGCGCAGTATCGGGGGTTGCGGGTTCCGCGGGGCACCATTGTGGAGGATGTGTGGGGCTGCTTGGACGTCAGCGAGGTGGGCCAGAGTGCGTTGCCTCCGGCTGAGTTGGCCACGCTGGGTGCGGGGGTTGGGGCCCGGTGAAGGTTCTGGTCACCGGTAGTGCGGGGTTCATCAACGGCTATGTGGTTGAGGAGTTGTTGCGGGCCGGTCATGTGGTGGTCGGCATCGATAACTATTCGAAGTATGGTCCGGTCGCCAAAAGTTATGACGATCACCCGAACTATCACTTCGTGGAAGGTGATGTCAAAGACGTTGATCTGATGTGCCGGCTGGTGCAGGGTTGTGAGCAGATGGTGGCCAGCGCGGCCCGTATCGGTGGTATCACCTATTTCCACGAGTACGCCTATGACCTGCTGGCCGAGAATGAGCGGATCGCGGCGGCGCATTTTGATACCGCGATCTACGCGTACAAGAAGGGCTGGCTGAAAAAGATCAACGTGATCAGCTCGTCGATGGTGTTTGAGAACGCCAGTGTGTTTCCCACCCCGGAAAAGCACATCACCGAGTGTCCGCCACCGACCAGCACGTACGGGTTTCAGAAGTTGGCGTGTGAGTATTTCGCCCGGGGCGCTTATGAGCAGTACGGGCTGCCGTATACGATCATCCGTCCGTTCAATTGTGTGGGCACCGGTGAGCAGCGGGCGTTGGGTGGGCGTGAAATCCCTTCCGGGAACGTGAAGTTGGCGATGAGTCACGTGGTGCCCGATCTGGTGCAAAAGGTCGCCAAGGGCCAAGATCCGCTGCACATCCTCGGCGATGGTACCCAGGTGCGCCACTACACCTACGGTGGTGATCTGGCCAAAGGCATCCGCACCTGTATGGAACACCCGGCCGCGCTCAACGACGACTTCAATCTCTCCACACCCCACGCCACCACCGTGCTCGAACTCGCCGAGGCGATCTGGACCAAGATGCGCCCCGAAACCCCCTTCCGCTACGAAAGCGACCCCCCCTTCGAACACGACGTCCAACTCCGCACCCCCGATGTCCACAAAGCATCCGAAGTACTCGGCTACTCCGCCACCACCACCCTCGACACCATGCTCGACGAAGTCATCCCCTGGATCATCAACGCCGTCCACACCGGCACCATCTGACCCCCATGATGGTCGTCCGCAGTTCCTCGAGCGTTTGCGGTCGCCCGCGAATTGTCATGCGCCTGGGGCTGGTCGCCAGCACGCTTGTTCTTGGGGCATGCAGCGGGCCCACGCACACCGAAGCGTCGACTGTGACCGTCACACAGCCCGTTATCGCTGAGCCGACCGCTACTGGCAAGGCGGGCGGTGTACCCCCATCGACTGGAGCTCAGGTCACCATCATCGACGACTACGGCAGCCCACAAGGTGCTATTGACCATGACGGCCGGTATGTACTTTTCACCGACATCATGCCGGGGAGATACCGCAATGCTGGCGGGACGATGTGTTACTGGTCGCGGCTCCGAAGCCTCGATACCAACGACATCATCGACAGCCGAAAAAGCGATGTTCCGCAGGAAATCGACCTACGCGATGACGACACGGCGTTCTTCACGCAGAACTGCGGGACTTGGCAGCAGGTGCATGTTTCCAGCCAATGGGATTTTTGACGATGTCTGACGGCGAAATTCTGACCGCAGCTCCGAAAGACCCTGTCATCGAGGCGGAATCGGCCGACGCCGCACATGCCGCGGACGAGAGAAGGCGCATGCGTCGCTGTTTGGGCGGAGCGCCGAAACAAGTAAGTAATTGGATCTCGACGACAACGTGGGGTACGGCACGTTGGCAACGGGTCCTGGTGGCCATCGTCGCCGGGTTCATTTTTTGGCCGCAGTCATCGGCGGAAGCGAGCATAGGGCTTGATCCGTCTTGGCAGGCCGGGCTATCCATGGCCAGGGTCCAGCACATCGCGTGGGGCCACGAACTGGTGTTCACCTACGGACCACTCGGATTTCTTCGAACCAGCGCCTTCTACGACTTTGATCAGGCGTTGCTCGCAGCCGCATGCCAGGTCGTCATCATTGCAGCCCTCCTCCTCGGCATTGCCGCCGTCCTGCGGCTGCGCCTGTCGCCGATGGCAGCGCTCATCGTTGCAACAGTCACGACAGGCGTTCTCACCTTCATGTCGGTCGGGCGTGGTTTATCGTTCATGCCCAATTCCACACTGGAAATGATGTACCCGGAGCTGGCGGTCTTCGCCGCTTTCGCCTGGGCAAGCGTGCCACTATTGCAACAGAAGCCCGATCCTTCAAAGGTCTTCACCACTTGCGTCGCGCTTGGTGCCGTCGCGGGCTTTGAGCTTTTGATGAAGTTCAACTGTGGGTTCGCCGTTTTGGCGATCGCGTTGGCTGCATCGTTGCTCGTCGACTGGAAGGCTGCCGGCCGGCATGCCGCCACGATCGTGGCTTTTGGAGCCTCGGCTCTCATCTGCTGGGTGCTGCTGGCCGGCCAGCGACCGGCAGACCTACCCTCATGGCTTCAGTCCAGCCTGGCTATCGCATCGGGTTACGTCGACGGCATGTCCGCCTCACCCCTTCCGCGGTGGGGATTGCCGGTGGTGATTTTGAGTGTCGGCTGGATCGTCGCGCTGTGCATGATGGTTTTCCGCCGCGGTCCACGCATCCCGCGCCGCTACCTGGCACTAGTCGGTCTTGCGACGCTGATTGCGGGTAAAGCCGCATTCGGACGTTTCGAGCCTTGGCACGTCGCAATTCTGCTCAGCCTGATGGTCGTTACGTTAGTGATCACCCCGTGGCCGCGCAGCCGCCGGCCTGCGGTGGGGTTTGCTGTCGTCGCCGTTCTCATAATATTCGTCCTCGACTCCGGCGGCGCACCGTTTCTCATCGACCGCGCCTTGTTCACTTTGACGGCCCCCGTGCGCGCGGTCGACCGCATAACCACATTCGCCTCGCCGGGCCGCTTCCGCGAGCGAATGCACGCCGCCAAGGCGCGCCAGCGTGCGCTGTATGCGGTCCCGGACCGCTTCATCGCGACCATTGGGGCCGGGACCGTTCACATTGATCCGCAAGAGATCTCGGTTGCCTGGGCCTACGATCTGGCCTGGCGACCGGCGATGGTTTTTCAGACGTATCAAGCCCTTACCCCCATGCTCGATGAGCGAAACGGAGATTCGCTCGCACGCGGACCCCAGTTCGTCCTGTCCCGGCTTTCGTCGACCTCACCGGCTGTTGGCCTCGACGGTCGGCTCGGCGTGCAAGAATCGCCCAGATATTCGCGTAGCCTGCTGTGCAACTACAAGCTCGACGGTCTTGAGGACCGGTGGGCACTATTCGTCCGCACCGCTCCGCGCTGCGGCTCGTTGACCAAGCTGTCTGAGGTCTCCGTGAAGCAAAACGAGGTTATTCAAGTTCCGAGCCCCGGCGCACCGGACAACGCGGTCCTGATGGGAGTCGATCTCAATGGGGATCTCAACGACGGTTTCTTCCACGGAAAGCTAGCTCCGCTCAGCACTTTCACGCTTGTGGTGGACGGCACCAGGTACCGCCTCATCGACACGAACGCGGTTGAGCCTTTTCTCATCAGCACTCCCGCTTCTGTCGCAGGTACCAATCTGCAGATCCACGCGCAAACGATCAGCGTCGGCCGCAGCGTCGACGTCAATCAGATGCCGTTCACCGCACGGCTGCGCTTTTACGAGATGCATGTTGCTACATAAACGATCAGGCATCCGGGGGACGGACTCCCGGACCTGAAACCCGGCGTGCCGCGGCGGATTCGTCGGCGCGCGCTCCCATGGCCGAGTACGCGCCACCCTCTTACGCATTGGTAGTTTGCGGGAGTGCTACTAACAGGGCCAGAGCGCGTGCAAGCCTGGTGTTCGACGACAACGTGGGGTTCGGCCCGCTGGCAGCGCGCTCTTGCGGCGCTTGTGACCGCTGTGATCGTTCAGCCGCAGTGGTCTGTCGACGCGGGAGTGGGGGTCGACCCGTCCTGGGAGGCGGTACTCGCCCTGGCTCCACTCCGCCATCTTGCGTGGGGGCCGGATCTCGTCTTCACCTACGGCCCCTTCGGGTTCCTGCAGACCGCGTCCTACTACTCGTTTGGGCAGTCCCTGCTGGCCACCGTCTATCAGATGGCCGTCATAGCCGCGCTCTTCCTGGGCGTCTGCGCAGTGCTACGCCTGCGCTGTGCCCCGATGACGTCGCTCCTCATCGCGTTCGCCACGACCGCCGGCATCGCCATCGTCCAAGTCACTCATGGCAATTCGTTGGGCTTGATGTATCCCGAGCTGGCCATTCTCGCTGCCTTGGCCTGGGCGGCGGTGCCCATGTTGCAGCGGAACCCCCCACGATCCAGGGTGTTCGTCACATGCGTCGTCATCGGCTTGGTCGGTGGACTCCAGCTCTTGGTGAAGTTCAATACCGGCCTGACGATGTTGGCAATCGGGTTGGCCGCATCGGTGTTGCTCGGCTGGAAAGCGGTTGGGCGCCACTGCGCGACGTTGGCCGCGTTCGCAGCGTCCGGCACGATCTGCTGGCTGCTTGCGGGTCAACGGCCGGCGCATCTGTTCGGTTGGCTGAGGTCCAGTCTCGCCATAGTGTCCGGCTACAACGAAGCACAAGCGGTGCCGCTGCCACTCGATGCGGTTCCCGCGCTTTTGTTGGCCCTCCTCTGGATTGGCGTGCTTTGCTGGATGTTTGCGCGGGGCGGCCGGGAAATCCCGCGCAGCTTCGTCGGGCTCGTCGCTGTCGCGACGTTGATCACTTTCAAAAGCGCGTTCGGGCGTTACGACCTATGGCACATCAGTATGTTGGTCGGCCTGATCGCGGTTTCTATGGTCATGGCCCCGTTCCCCAGGGTCCGCGTGCGCGCGATCGCGCTAGCGACGGTAGTCCTCGCTTTCTTCGTCGCCGGCGGCGTACCCGCGATTCAAGATCGCTTCCTAGCCGCGATAGCGGCGCCGGCACAATCGGTCGGGCGCTTGATGACACTGGCGGTGCCAGGGCGGTTCGAGCACCGCATCGAACAATCGAAGGCACGTCAACGTGCGTTCTATGCCGTCCCAGAGCACTTCCTCACGACCATAGGGTCCGGAACAGTTCACGTTGACCCCGTCGACACGACCGTCGTGTGGGCCTACAAACTGGCATGGCAGCCGGCGCCCGTGTTTGCGACCTACTCGGCATATCTGCCCGCACTCGACAGACTCAACGGCGATTCACTCAGCCATCGCACCAATTTCGTCTTGTCCCGTGTGTCGACGGCTGCACCCGCTGCCGGCATCAACGGACGCCTTGCCGTGCAGGAATCGCCGCTGTACTCCCGTGTACTGCTGTGCGATTTCACGGTGGCCGGCGTCGAGAACCGGTGGGCGTTGTTCGCCCGCAGCGCACCGCGTTGCGGGCCGCTCGCCAAGCTGTCGGAGGTCGTGGTCTCCGGAAACGAATCCGTCAAAGTTCCCGCACCCAGCGCACCCGATATGGCGGTGCTGGTGGGAATCGACTTGAACCCGACCTTCATCGACCGGTTGTTCCAGGGAACGATCGTCCCGCTGACCGCTCCTACGATGACCCTGGATGGCACGAGTTATCGCCTTGTTCCCGGTAACGCGGTCGAGCCGTTTCTCGTCAACACCCCAGGTTCGGTTCAGGGCACCAACCTTGAGATACACGCTCACACCGTCGGTGTCGGTCGTTCCCGCTCGCTGGGTCAGGGGCCTGCCAGTGCACGGCTACGGTTCTACGAGATGCGCGTTCGCGCGTAAAGCCGTTCGGCCCGGCGCTACGGGCTGGGTGTCGCCACACAGGCGTACTGAAGGTAGAGGCCGTCGGCAAAGTACCCCAGGCTCAGCACATTGGCGAGCAGCCACAGGCCGCCGTAATGGGCGTTGATGCCTTTGACGCTCACCATCGTAAAGCCGGAGTTCTCGAACATGCGCACCATGCTCTTGCGTGTGAAGAACCGAAGATGGGTGCGGTCGAAAATCCCGAAATCCTCCTGGGGGAAGTCTTTCCGAAACAGAACCTTGCTCAGCGCCGGCAGGAAACGAATGTTGGGGATCGAGGCGACGACGAGGCCCCCGGGTGTGAGTTTGCGTCGCAACTGCTTGAGGGTTTCGCCCGGTTCAATTAGATGCTCCAGCACGTCATTGCAGGTGATGACGTCGAAGTGGGCGTCGGGGAGCTCGGCGATCCGCTGATCCGCGTCTCCGGCGAGAACGCGGTCGAGGACGGCGGTCGCGGCGTGGGCCGCGCGCTCGTCGAACTCGATGCCCCAGACTTCCGCGCCGGTGACCTCTTTGATGCCGGCGCCGAAAGCTCCTTCCGCACAGCCCAGATCCAGCACGCGCTTGGCGGTGGTCGGCACCAATCGCAACATCTCCGGCCGCGTGTGGCGGTAGTACATCGTGAGACCAGTCGGCTCTGCCGTTTTGCGCATAGGTTCCTGTTCCATCGAGCTGACGGCCTGAGCATAACCTTTCGCAACTCGCCCGACCGGCGGTTGGCTGGGACTGAATGCACGTCATGGTGAACCCAAGGCCACAGCCTGCTCCAGCCCACCCGAAACGCCCGCTGACGGTTCTCGTTCCCGTGTACGGTTTTTCTCGTGTCCGTCCTCATCACGGTTCCGGTTTTCGGCCAGCACGAGTACACGCACGCCCTAATCGAAGACCTCGAACGGGAAGGCGCCGAGTACCTCATTGTCGACAACCGCGGTGACTACCCCAAAGTCGGCAGCGAGCGGGTCACCACGCCCGGGCAGAATCTCGGCTGGGCCGGTGGCAGCGAGCTCGGTTTCCGAATCGCGTTCTCGGAGGGCTATTCCCATGCGATGACCCTCAATAACGACACCCGCATCTCGAAAGGCTTCGTCGCCGGCATGCTGGACCCTCGACTACCCGCGGACGCGGGCATCGTCGGGCCGGTGATCGACGATGGCTTCGCCTGCGCGGTAACCGAAGAGAAACCCGCTGCGGCCGATTACCGTCCGCGACCGTTCTACCGCGATGTCCCTGCGGTGGAGGGGACTGCGTTGATGATGTCCCGCGAATGCTGGGAGTCCCTCGGCGGAATGGATCTGGACACCTTCGGGCGCTACGGGTGGGGACTGGATCTCCATCTGGCGTTGAGCGCGCGGGCCGCCGGCTACGGCGTGTACACCACAGAAATGGCCTACATCAACCACTTTGGCGGCAAGACCGCAAAGGCTCACTTCGGGCGCAGAAAATACGAGTGGGGCGCGCGGCTGGCCATGCTGCGCGGACTGGTGAGGCTGCACGGCTGGCGCGCGACCGTAAAAGTTGAGCGGACCTTGCGCCGGGAGGACAGGTGGCACAAGCAGGTGCCGCACGACTACACGACGCATCCGCTCGGTGAGTAGCGCTATGCGAACAATCGGGTGGCTAATGTCATTGGCGACCCGGATCGGCCACGCGCAGCCGCTATCTTTGCCATACTCACCCGGTGCCCTCTGCCATCCAAGTGAGATCCAGCTCGCTCGTCATGAAGCTCGTTGCGAAGTATGGGTACCCCATCGGCACCCGGCTCATGGGCTCGGACGAAGTGTTGTTCATCAACTGGGCCTACGAGGAAGACCCGCCGATGGCGCTCCCTCTGTCAGCCTCGGATGAGCCAGACCGGTACTACATCCAGCTCTACCACACCGTGGCCACCCAGGTGGACCTTGAGGGCAAGGACATGCTGGAGGTCAGTTGCGGCCACGGCGGGGGCTCATCGTATCTCGTACGTACGCAGAAGCCGGCCTCCTATACGGGCCTGGACTTGAACCCGACCGGCATCAAGTTCTGCCAGAAGCGGCACAAGTTACCCGGCCTCAGTTTTGTTCAGGGAGATGCCGAGAAGCTCCCCTTCCCGGACGAATCTTTCGATGTCGTGCTCAATGTCGAAGCGTCACACCACTATCCCAACCTGCGACGTTTCCTCACCGAGGTAGCGCGCGTGCTGCGCCCGGGTGGGCATTTCCTCTACGCCGACCTGCGGGCCGTCCATCTCGTTCCGGAGTGGGAGGCCGCGCTGGCCGCCGCACCGCTGCAACTGGTATCCCAGCGCTCGATCGACGACGAAGTGAAGCGCGGGCTGGAGAAGAACTCGCCGCGACTCGAGGAACTGATCAGCCGCCGCGTCCCCAAACTCCTGCAGAAGTTCGCGCGGAGCAACGGGGGAGTGCAGGGCGGAAGACTCTATAAGGGAGTTGAGATGGGGCTGTTCTCCTACCGGGTGTACTGCTTCACAAAGGCCACGAACGCCTAGCGGCGACGGTCGGCCCTGTCGCCGATCCGTGGCAAGGCGCACCAAGAACGCCCCTCTGCACCAACGGAATTAGCTACTTGCGCTACCGCTATGTCACGCGCCGCACTCAGCGGCGGCCCGATAGCCGCGCACGGCGAGGGGAATGAACAGCCCGATTAGCGCGACCGCCCAGGTCAGCGTCAACGCGAGCGGCAACAGCAGCGGCCCTTCGTGCGCCAATGCGCGCATGACCTCGATCGGCGGCGACATGGGCTGCACCCGCACCACCGGCTGCAGCCAGTGCGGAAAGAGCGCAACCGGAGTAGTGCCGGAGCTGACCAAGACCAGCGCCGTGACGAGGGTCGCCATGTAGGTCACGATGGCACGGCCGTGGCTGCGCACGGCCAGCGTCATCACCAGAGCCGTGAACCCGACCACGACCAGCGGCGGAATGAGGATGTAAGCCAGCGCCGTGTGCCAGCCGTGGGCAAAGCGCAGACCCATGACCGTTCCGATGACGGTGATCAGGATGGTGCCCACGAAGGCGCGCGCCGCTTCGGCCAGTAATCGTCCGCCGATCGCGCTCGCCCGGTGCACGGGCAGCACCCACATGCGACTGAGCAATCCGGACGAGCGCTCCATCGGAATGCCGACGGCGCCGCCCAAGGCGCCGAACATGCCGGCCAGCACCGCGCACATCGGGACCAGACCGTAGATGCTGTCGACACCGGTGACCTTTTGGATCTGCGCGCCAAGGATGGCCTTGTAGACCACCAGCAGGCAGATGGGAAGAATGATCGTGCTGAGCATCGCCGCAGGCTCGCGACGCCACCGGATCATGATCCGACCCGCGTGCAGCCAACTCTGGGTGATCAGCAAACTCAACGCCCTTACTCGCGAATTCATGCGCCGCGCCTCTGCAACCGCAACGTGATGACCCCGAAAATCAACAGCATGCCCACACACCACCCCATGGCCGGCCCCGCGTGTTCGACAGATATGTGCCCGCTCGCCAACCCGCGCAACGTTTCGGCGGTCTGCGACACGGGCTGGTTGCGCACGAACGGCCGCAACCACTCAGGGAAAGTCTTCTCCGGTGCAACTCCAGTCGACAGCAAGATCAGCAGCAACTGGGGGATCAGCAGCATCTGACTCGTCGTTTCAAGGCTGCCGCCGCTGGACCCCAACGCGTCAGCACCCAGCGACACCGCCAGGCAGAGCAGCAACGCAAGGAAGACGAAGGCCAAGCCGGCGGGCAGTCCGCCGGACATCCGAAATCCGAACGCGTAGCCGGCAATCATCGTCGCGGTCAACGCGATCGAGGCCCGCACCAGGGTGGCCGTGATGCGAGCGCTCACCGGAGAGATTGCGGAGATCGGCATGGTCCGCAGCCGGGTTCCCAGACCGAAGACGCGGTCGCGGCCGGCGCGGTCTGCCGTGAGCGCCGCCGCCATGATCATCGACTGAACGACGATCGCGGGCAACAGATACTGGGGGTAGGTCAAGCTGCCGGTGTCGATCATCCCGTGGGTGGCCATGGTCAGCCCCACCAGGCTGATCAGCGGAACGAAAATCTCAAAGAGGATTCCCGCATCGCGCAGCGTATTGCGCAGCGATCTCTCGGTGAGGGCGACCAGGGCGGTCATGGCTGGCTGACGGTCTGGCTGGTGAGATGCAGAAAAGCCTCATCCAGCGACGGCTTGCGCAACGAGATGTCGGCGATCTCGATGCCGATCGCATCGAGCCGACGGAACACCTCGCCCAACGTGGCCACGCCGTCGCGGGCGAGCACGGATACCGAGTTCGTGTCGGAGTCGAGGTCAATGCCCTCGAGTCCGGTGAGCGCGGCCGCTACCTGCGCAAGATCTGCCGGATTGGCCGGCGTCACCTCGCAGTAGCACGCGCCTGCCTTGCGCTTGAGTTCCGCCGCGGTGCCGCTGGCGATCACCTGGCCATGGTCGAAGACAACGATGGAATCACTCAGGACGTCAGCCTCTTCGAGGTACTGCGTGGTGAGCAGCACTGTCACGTCCTGCGAAGCGAGCGAACTGACGATGCTCCACACGTCGCGTCGGCTGCGCGGGTCCAGTCCGGTGGTGGGTTCGTCCAGGAAGAGCACTTTGGGTGTCACCACCAGCGCGCTGGCGAGATCGACCCGCCGCCACATGCCTCCGGAGTACGTCGATACCCGTCGATCGGCGGCTGCTACCAGGTCGAACTGCCCGATCAATTCGTCGGCGCGGGCCTTGGCCTGTTTGCGGCCCAGCCCTCGCATCCGCCCGAACAGGACCAGATTCTCCCGGCCGGTGAGCATGGGGTCCACGGCGGTGAATTGTCCGGTTATCCCGATCTGGGAACGCACCTTGGCCGACTCGCGAACGACGTCGTACCCAGCGACCAGCGCGCGTCCCGAACTGGGTCGGATCAACGTGCACAAAATGTTCAGGGTGGTCGTCTTACCAGCGCCGTTGTGGCCGAGGATGGCGCACACCGACCCGGCGGGAACCGCGAAATCCACGCCGCGCAGTGCCTGCGTGGTTCCCCCGAACGTTTTTGTGAGGCCCTCGACCTCAACAGCATGTTGCCCCACGCATGGGAGTATTTCATGGCCGCTTGCCGCATGCGGGATATTCGCGCAATCGCGGAGATTTCTGCGAAAGCAGTGGTGGAGTGGACAATCGCACGGCCTGTCCGGCCCTGCAATAGGGCGCTCAGCACCCGGAATCGGCCTGTTGCGAGTGGCTCGGCTGATAGTCTGGCCCCCTTCGCAGCTAATCGAACGGACCCAGATGACCGCCCTGCAGCGCTTTTTCACCGAGGATCGCCCGCGACAGCAACGGCGTGCCGATTGGCGACGTGCTGCGCGGCGAGCGCAGGCCACCGTCATGCCATGGTCGCCACGGGTGCTCGGCAAGAGACTGGAAAGTCAGGCCCGGATGCTGGGTGACCACATCAAACGCGGCGATACCGTCCTGGACGTCGGATGCGAAACGGGGCATCTGTGCAAGTATCTCGCTGACATGCACGGGGCGACGGCGACCGGTATCGACGTCCACGATTCGCTGACCATCCCGATCGAGTTCAGCGTGTTCGACGGCCGGACAATCCCATTCGAGGACAACGCCTTTGACCACGTCGTGCTGAGTTTCGTCCTTCACCACGCCAACGACCCGATGGCCCTGATCAAGGAATGCCGGCGGGTGGCCAGGCGCAGCATCATCGCGTTCGAGGATCTGCCCGAGACCCGGGTGGAGAAGATGCTGACCAAATTCCACATCGGGGCTTTCAAATTGGCCTACCGCCTGGAATCGGCGGGCGATTATCGCACCGCGCTGCGCTGGCTCGACGAGAACGCCGCCGAGGTGACCGAGACGCCGCTGCCGCTGGACTGGTTCGACGTCTTGTACCGAGTGCCGCACGTCATGCTGATTTACCGACTTGCGAATGACTAGAGGGCGATGAAATTCGTCCTGTCAAGTTGCGGGACGCGCGGCGACGTCGAGCCATGTGCTGCAGTGGGGCTCGAGTTGCTGCGCAGAGGGCATGACGTCGTCATGGCGGCACCACCCGACCAGGTCGGTTTCGTTCAGGACACGGGTCTGACGGCGGTTCCGATGGGGCCCCCGACCGGCGAGATCCCGGACGTCTTCGTCACCCCGTGGACGATCAAGGATCCCATCAAACCGGTTCGCGATGCCATGGAGCACATCAACGAGCGCTGGGCCGACGTGAGCGAGACGTTGAAGACGCTGGCCGCCGGAGCCGATCTACTTTTCACCGGCGTGTCCTATCAGGAAGCCGCCGCCAATGTCGCCGAGTACTACGGCATTCCCGTGGCCGCGTGGCATCACGTGCCGATGCGCCCGAACGGCCAACTGCTGACCATCGTGCCTGCCCCGCTGCTGCGGTCCGTGATGAGGGTTACCGACTGGGCGCAGTGGCGGCTGGTCAAGCGTGCGGAGGACACCCAACGCGACAAGCTCGGTCTACCCAAGACGAAGGCCCCCGCAGCGCGGCGAATGGCACAACGTGGATCGCTGGAGCTGCAGGCGTACGAAGCGCTGTGTTTTCCGGGCCTGGACGGCGAGTGGTCGGCTCGCCGACCGTTGGTCGGAGCACTGACGGCGGAGTTACCGACGGAGTTCGACGACGAGACCCTGACGTGGATTGCTTCCGGTTCCCCGCCGATCTACTTCGGGTTCGGCAGCATGCCGGTCAAGTCGCCGGCTGCCACGGCGAGGATGATCGCAGCGGTGTGTGCCCAGCTCGGCGAGCGAGCGTTAATCTGTTCCGGCGCAACCGCATTGACTGAGCTACCGGAATCCGACCGCGTCAAGGTGGTACGCGCGGTGAGCCACGCCGCTGTCTTTCCCGCGTGCCGGGCGGTGGTCCACCACGGCGGCGCCGGCACCACCGCCGCAGGCCTGCGTGCGGGGGTGCCGACCTTGGTCCTGTGGGTCGCCTCCGATCAGCCTATCTGGGCGGCTGTGGTGAGGCGGCTCAAAGTCGGCAGGGCCCGCCGCTTTTCACGCGCCACCAGCAAGTCTTTGGCGAAGGATTTGCGTCGCATACTCACACCGGAGCACACGCAGCGAGCGCAGCAGGTGGCCGCCCGGATGACGAAAGCTGCCGCCAGCGTCGCGACTGCGGCCGACCTCTTGGAAGATGCCGGTCGTGGTATTCAATTCGCTTGACACGACGCCCGCATCCGGCCGGTCCGGTTGCCAATGGCGGCTCGCGGGGGCCCCGATCGTTGTACGGTTGCTAGCGTGTCGGTTCTGATCACCGTCCCGGTCTTCGGGCAGCACGAGTACACCCATGCCCTGGTGGGTGATCTCGAGCGTGAAGGCGCCGACTATCTGATCGTCGACAACCGGGGCGACTACCCGAGAATCTCCAACGAACGGGTCATCACGCCCGGCGAAAACCTGGGTTGGGCCGGCGGCAGCGAGCACGGGTTCCGAATCGCGTTCGCCGAAGGCTATTCCCACGCGATGACTCTCAACAACGACACCCGGATTTCGAAGGGATTCGTCACCGGGCTACTGGACCCACGGCTACCGGCCGACGCAGGAATCGTCGGCCCGATGTTCGACCACGGATACCCATACGCAACGGCCGACGAAAGACCTGACGCCGCCGACTATCGCCCCCGACCGCAATACCGCGTGGTGCCGTCCGTAGAGGGCACCGCCCTGGTGGTCTCCCGCGCCTGCTGGGAAGAAACGGGTGGCATGAACCTGGTCGACTTCAAACAGTACGGGTGGGGGCCCGACCTTGATCTGGCGTACCGCGCACGGCGCGCCGGATTCGGGGTTTATACGACTGAGATGGCGTACATCAACCACTTTGGACGCAGAACTGCCAACGCTCACTATGGCGCCTGGCGTTACGAAGTGGGCGCAAACCTCGCCATGTTGCAGGGACTGCGCCGATTGCATGGCCTTGGCGTAGCGCTGAATATCATGCGGCAGATAGGGATCGCGCATGATCGCAAGTCGCACAGGCCGGTACGGCTGGACCCGACCACTCGGCAGGGCGCGTCTTGAGCTGATTCCGGATGCCCGCGTCGCTGGTCTCGAATCTGCGGGGTGGAGGCGATGGTTAGCCGGCCCGAAGTCGCGTAGCCTGCCGTCGGAGCATCGGCGGTCGCCTGCAGCGGAACGAACGCCAGCTCGGCCCGGACTCGGCGTCGAGGGGCTCGTGGGCTCTGGCCGCATTGGACTGGTCACACCTTGCCGTTCCAGCCAGATACGTACCTCATGGCAGGTAACCTGATGTCCGTGGTCGAGTCCTCACTTCCCGCCGTGCTGCGCGAGCGCGCCAGCTTGCAGGCCAACGAGACGGCATTCACCTATGTTGATTACGAGCAGGATTGGGAGGGTGCTTGCACGTCCCTGACGTGGTCGCAGCTGTACCGGCGCGTATCGAACCTGAGCGAACTCCTCACGGCCCACGGTTCGGCCGGTGATCGAGCTCTTATTCTGGCGCCCCAAGGACTTGAATACATCGTCGCCTTTCTCGGTGTCCTCCAAGCCGGTCTTGTCGCGATTCCTCTCTCAGTGCCCTACGGCGGTGCTCACGACGAACGCACACTTGCCGTTCTGACCGACACATCGCCAACGGTGATCCTCACGACGTCGCCGGTCGCACAGAACGTCCGTGACGTGTTGCAATCCGACGAGGCGACCGCCACACCCACGATCGTGGAAGTCGATCTGCTGGACCTGGATACGCGGAAAAGGCCGTCGGGGCCGAGATCGCGCACACGGAAGAGCGATCAACCAGAGTTCCTCTACCTGCAGTACACCTCGGGGTCTACCCGCACACCGGCTGGTGTGATGGTCTCCAACAGGAATGTCTTCGCCAACTTTGAGCAGATCATGGGCGACTTCTTCGTTGACCGCGGAGGCGTCGCCCCTCCTGGCCTCACCGTGGTGTCCTGGTGCCCGCTTTACCACGACATGGGTCTGCTGCTGGGAATCATCATGCCGATCCTGGGGGGCTTCACGACAGTGCTCGCCAGCCCAGTGGGCTTCCTGCAGCGCCCAGCCCGGTGGTTGCAACTTATCGCGCAGCACGAATGCACGGTCTCGGCAGGACCTAACTTCGCCTTCGAACTGGCCGTGCGCAAGACCTCCGACGAAGACATGGCCGGCCTCGACCTCGGGGGACTGCACAGCATTCTCAACGGTAGTGAACGGGTTCAGCCGGCAACACTCAAGCGATTCACTGACCGATTCGCGCGTTTCAATTTCTCGCCGGAGGCACACCGGCCGTCCTACGGGATGGCAGAAGCCACGGTGTACATCGCCAGCCGTAAACCCGGTGAACCGCCGGAAATTGCTTACTTCGACAGCGAGAAACTTCCCGAGGGTGCGGCGGTGCGGTGTGAAATCGGTTCCGGCACACCGCTTATCAGCTATGGTTCCGCCGAATCGATGAATGTTCGCATCGTCGACGCCGACACCCATCGCGAATGCCCGGAAGGGACCGTCGGCGAAATCTGGGTTCACGGCGACAATGTCGCAGCCGGTTATTGGCAGAAACCCGAAGAGACGCAACGGGTCTTCGCCGCGAAGATCGTCGACCCGCGACCGGGGACTCCGGAAGGTCCTTGGTTGCGGACCGGAGATTCCGGTTTCTATTCGGACCGCGAGCTATTCATTATCGGGCGGATCAAGGATCTCCTGATAGTCTACGGCCGCAACCATTCTCCCGACGACATCGAAGCGACCATCCAAGAGGTCACCGCGGGCAGGTGCGCGGCGATCACCGTGCCCGACCGAGGCGTCGAGAAGCTCGTCGCCATCATAGAGATGAAAAAACGTGGCGACAGCGACGAGGCCGCCGAGAGGTTGCGCGCCGTCAAACGCGAAGTCACGTCTGTCATTTCGAAGTCACACGGGCTCAGTGTCTCGGATCTGGTGCTGGTAGCGCCCGGCTCTATCCCCATCACCACCAGTGGCAAGATCCGGCGGTCACAGTGTGTCGAGTACTACCGCCAGAACGTGTTCAACCGCTTGGACGCGTAGGACCCGACCCGGACGGCCGGCTCGCCGGGCAGGTCAATTGGCGGCTGTCGTTGCCTTCGCCGCTCCATTGCCGTTCGTCGCCATGACGACCGGGCTCTGTGGAATGACGCTGTAGCCGAACAGGGGCAACGAATGTTCGAGGCAGGGCTCTTGCTGCGTGGCCTTTTTCTTCTTGCCATTGCGCATGGGGGCGGTGTCGGAATCCATCCACTGCAGATCGTCGGTCAATTGTTCCCGCAGCCCGTTGAGATCGAAGAGCGGGAGTGCGTGGCTGGGTTCCATACGAACCGGCCGTCGTTTCGGACGAGCATCCGTGCGCTTTCGGCTATTGGCGAGCGCAGCGGCGCGGGTCCGCTGTTGCGGCGGCAACTTCTTGGGCGCAGGGGCGGGAATCAGCTTCAGTTTGACCAGTCGACGATGAATCTTCGTCCAGGTTTCGTGAATCTTTCCGCCTGCGAACACCGGTTTACCGGCGTTGCCCAGTTTGGAGGGCCACCAGTTCTTCTGCCCGATCATCGCGGCCAGGGCCGGCACCGTGACGGTGCGCACCAGGAACGTGTCGATGACGATTCCGACCCCGATGATGAAGCCGGCCTCCTGCATCGTGCTGATACTGGCCGTGAGCAGCCCGAACATCGACGCCGCAAAGATCAGGCCAGCCGAGGTGATCACGCCACCGGTGGATCCCACCGTGCGGATGACGCCGAAACGCACGCCGTGCGGCGACTCGTCCCGTATTCGGGATATGAGCAGCATGTTGTAATCCGCGCCGACTGCGACGAGCAGAATGAACGAGAGTCCGGGCAGACTCCAGTGCAGTTCTTTGCCCAAGAGAAACTGGAACACCAGGACACCGATGCCGAGCGCGGACAAATACGAAAGCAAGACCGAGGCAATTAGGTACAGCGGCGCGACGATGGCGCGCAGCAGGAGCACCAGAATCAGGAACACGATGATGATTGTGGCGACGATGATGAATCTGATGTCGCCGTTGTAGTAGTCACGCGTGTCGCGGAGGCCCGTAGGGACCCCTGCCACCATAATTTTGGCGTCCGCCAGCTCGGTGTTCGGGGTCGCCTCCCGTGCCGCCTTTTCAATCTCGGTGATCTGGTCCATCGCGGCGGTGGTGAATGGATTGAGCGCACTCTGGATGAAGTACCGTGCGGCGTGGCCGTTCGGCGCGATGAAGATCTGCGCGCCCTTCTTGTATTCGTCCCGGCTCGTGATCTCGGGTGGGAGATTGAAACCCGCCATGGACTGCTTGGTGGCATCGTGCTTCATCGACAGCAAGAATCCGGACGCTTCGTTCAGGCCGCTACCGAGCCGCCTGGTCTGGTCGACCAGTTCCTTGACGCCGAAAGCCAGTGCCCGGCTACCGTCGGCGAGGGCGTTGGAGCCTTGTTGGGCCTGGGCCATGGTGGCCTGCAGGTTCTTGATGGTCTTCAGCGCATCGGAGGCCTGAGTCAGCGTTTGCTGGATCTTGGTCAGCGTCTCGCCGATGGTCTTCGCCTGCTGGGCCGCTTGCAGATTGCGGGCCATCGCCTTGATCGAAAGCAGCGTTCCGTCGTTGTCTGCCTGTACCATCGCCGCCAGGCCGGCACGCGACTGCACGCAGCCCGGATCGACGTTGCAGTCCGGAGAGTTGTTGAGCGCGCGCAGCATTGGGCCGGCCCAGGCCGAAATGTTCTCCGCGTTTGCCGTGGAGGCATTGAGGTTGTCCCCGAGTGTCTTCATCTGGCCGGTGAACCGTGCGCCCTGGTCCAGGGCGTTGATCGTGCGGTCGCCCCCCAGCATCTGCTCCATCGTGGTCAATGCCGAGACCGTACCGCTCAGGCTGGACACGGCACCGGTGACCTGGTCTCGAAGCTGGGCGAGCGCGTCGGCCAATTGGTTTGCGCCGCCCACCAATCGGTCCAGATCGCCTCCGTGACCCTCGATCTGGGTCGAGGCCTCATCGAGCTTGCCGCCGACTTCACCGGCCTGCCATGACACCTTCATCTGTTCCAGGGTTTCGCCGTTCGGACGCGTCAAGCCCCGCACCATCGTGATGCCGGGGGTTTGGCTCACCCGCGCGGCCACCTGCTCCAGGTCGGCCAGGGCCTGCGGTGTCCGCAAATCGTGCGACGACTCGATGAACAACATCATCGGGGTCATTTGATTCATCGGGTAGTGGCTGTTCATCGCCTCGTAACCCTTTGAGCTGTCGACGTCGTCCGGCATCGATTTGAGGTCGTCGTAGTTGTAGCGGACCGCGGTCATACACAGGGCGAGGGCGATGAGGATGACAAGGCTGCCGGCCAGGTGAATGCGTGGCTTGCGCACGATGCGGATTCCCGAGCGGCGCCAGATCCGGGTGGTGAGATCGCGCCGCGGGTTGATCCAGCCGCGGCGGCCGGCAAGCACCAGAACGGCGGGCAGGAAGGTCACCGCCGCCAGGAGCGACACCACGATGGAAATCGAAATCGCCGGGCCGACAGCGGAAAACACTTCGAGTTTGGTGAAGATCATCGCCATGAAGGTGACGGCCACCGTTGCGGCTGACGCGGCGATCACCTTGCCGATCGACATCAACGCCTTCTTGACTGCCGTGTCGGAGTCGTCGCCGTGCCGCAGGTAGTCGTGGTATCGGCTGATCAGAAAGACGGCGTAATCCGTTCCGGCGCCCATCATGACCGCCGTCATGAACACGATGACCTGCAAGTTTGTGCCCAGGCCGAGTTCCGCCGCGCCGGAGAGGACGCCCTGCGCGGTGGCGATGGAGATCCCGATCGTTGCCAGCGGTATGAACATGGTGATCAGGTTGCGGTAGATCACGATCAAAATGATCAGCACGCTGACGACGGTGGCGATTTCGATGAAGTGAATGTCCTCCTGGCCCATGTCGGTGATGTCCGCGACGGTCGCCAGGGGTCCGCTGAGGTTGGCGGTCAACGACGTTCCCGCGACGGTCTGCTTGACGATCGCGGCGATGCGCTTGTAGGTCACCAGGGTGGCCGGATCGTTCTGATCGCCGGGAACGTTGACCGGCAGGATCAGGGCCTTGCCGTCCTTGGCGACCAGCAGCTTGCGCATCTCTGGGTCGTCCAGAGCGTTCTGGACCGACATCTTGTCCTGGGTGTCTTCGTTCAGCCTGCTGATGAGTTTGCGATAGGTGGCCTCGTCGTCGGGCGTCAGCCCCTTCTCATCGGTCAAGACGATCATCAGGAAGGCGGTCGGCGCTGCCGCTGCGGCCGCTGGTGACGGAGCTGACGAGTCTTGTTTGTCGTCGGCCTTGCTATCGGCCGGTGCGCTGAACGCCTTGGTCATCTCCCTGGAGACGACCATTGTCGGGGCGTCGTCCGGGAAGGGACTCGGGGGGTGTTTTCCGGCCTGGACCTGAAGCGGCGGGAACGCCAGGAAAAGGACGAACGCGATCGCGATCCAGACACCGATGACAAGCCAAGGCCATTTCACGACGAATTGGCCTAGGCGGTCGTATAACCCCCCGACCTTGGCCGCTTCGCTGGACCCGGACACCCTACAACCCTACAAGCAGATCTCGGCCGTCGTGGGCCAATCGGTTGACGCGGCTAATCGTGACGCCAGCGTTATATTCATCGATTGACATCCGTGCGACAACGTGGATTGGCGGTCACGGAAGCTGTCCGGTGCTACGTACCGGGATCGCCGGATTGGTGTCGCGGACCCTGTTCTCGATCAGATCGGCAGCCTTTTGCACGCTGACGGCGGACGGGGTCATCTGCTTCGCGATTTCGCGGGCACGGTTAACGTATTTCGGCTCCAGAATCGCTCGCAGATCTTTGAGCAGTGATTTCTTGGTGACTCCGGCGAAACGACGCGCTTTGCCGATCTTGAGCTTCATCACCTGAGCCGCCCAGAGCGGCTGTTCGGCGCTGATCCAGAGAACAAGTGTAGGGACGCCGGCTTTCATACCGGCGGCCAAAGTGCCGGGTCCGCCGTGGTGGACAACGGCGCGGCAAGCTGGGAAGACGGCGGCATGATTCGCCTCAGCAACCACTTTGACATTGTCGGGCACCACCACGTCGGCCATGTCGGTGACGCCACCGCAGATCAGCGCGCGGGTTCCCAATTCCGCACACACTTCGCTGATCAGGGCGACCGTGTTAGCCGGGGTTTCGACACGCATACTGCCGAATCCGAAATAAATCGGCGGTGGTCCGGCGGCGATCCAGGCGGCAATCTCCTCGTCGGTGGCCGTCGGTAGTTCCAGCGTCAACGCCCCGACAAATGGTCGCAGGCCCGCCCATTCTTCTTTGAGGCCCGGAAAAAAGACATCCTCGTAGCCCTGGATCTCCAATGATCCGCGCTGCACGATCCGTTTCGCGGAAGACACATTCGTCTCGGGCAACCCCAAAGCCCGCCGCTGCGCATTTTCCGGCCCTTTGGTCAGTAACCAGTACAGCGCATATATCGTCTTCATCGCCGTACGGTTGACCGGCGGTGGCAGAAAAGGAATCAAGTGCCCCTGCACCCGCTGCGGAAAATAGTGCAGCGCAACCATCGGAATATCGAGGTATTCGGAAACGTTGGCGACTACTCCGGCGTACGTCTGACCCGCGACGATGACGTCGGCGTCCTTCGCCAGCTCCACCAAGGTGGCGCCCATCTCAGCCCAGCCTCGGGTCAGGTATTCCGCACCCGGCTTCAGCACGCCCAGCGGATTCCGGAGCCGCCAAAAGCTCCGGAAAATCTCCTCCTCCAGCTGGGCATGCGAATCCGGGCCGTAGGCAACGGCTTTGAGGCCGGCCGCCGCAACGAACTTGATGAGATTCGGCGGGACCGCCATCTGCACTTCGTGTCCGCGACGCTGAAGTTCTGCGCCGACCGCAGCGCACGGTTCGACGTCGCCGCGGGTGCCATGGACGGGTAAGACAGCTTTCATTACCGGTAGTCAACTCCGTAACGTTTGTGCGCGCTGCGCACTCGAGTGGTGCGAACCGCTACCGCGCCACACGCACCGGGGTGGCCGACAAGCTGCCAGCCACAACCCGCTGGAACACCGACTTCAACTGGTCGGTAAAGCGCGTGACCGACTCCCGGGCGATCGGGTTGTTCGGGAACGACACCATGATCGAGACCTCGTCGAAAAGGCGCATGACTGTCGAGTACAAGTAGGCCGGGCTGCGGCCATCGGTGAATGCGGTGGCATTCACGCCATCCAGCGCGGTCGCGACGATCCCGGAAAGGGGCGGAAGTCCCGCATCCATATAGCTCATCATGGTGAACTGGGGTCCGGGTTTCCGCAGCCAGGGCGCCAGTTCCAGAACGCGGTCATACGGGACGTCCTTGACGCTCATGTTCGCGTCGAAGGAGGCTTGCGCCGCGCGAGCTGTTTCCTCGAACGAGTTCGGGTCGACGGGAATGACGAACGGCACGATACCGGTGAACCAGCCGACGGTCATGAATTCGGCCGGGGTCTTGCGCTTGTCGGTCGGAGTGAGACCGTAATACGTGAGTTCACCGGTCATCTCGTAATGCGCGAGTGCGGCGCAGGCGAACAGTCCGCCGCTGAACCGGGCGTCGGCCTGCCGGCACATGGCTTCGAACTTGGCCGTCTGGTCAGCGGCCAGCAGCTGTTCGGCGTGGACGTCTCCGCCGCACGCGATCGACTGGTCACCCAGGGGCAGTGGGAAGTCGGGCAGCGTGCCGCCATTGGCTTCGGCGAACTCGATCCAGGTGCGTACTTCCGGCGACTCCAACGTCATCGAGTTGATAGTTTCGCTTTCGCGAATGCAGAACTCGTCGTAACTCGCGGCCGGCGGCATGGTCATCGGCGCCCTGCCCTCCACCAGCGCGTTGTAGTTCATCACGATCTCGACATACAGCCCCGCGATCAGCATGGGGTCGCAGTGCAAGTGGTCCACCACGGCGTACAGCGCGAACCGATCTTCGTACTGAATGACGCCGTACCGGAAGCAGTCCCACTGCAACGGCTCGGGAGTTGCCAACACATGCGCTTCCCAATCGGACTTCGTCATCGTGCCGTACTCTTTGGCCACGAAATTGATGTCGCGTGGGTTCTTCAGCGTGTGCCGGACAATGTTGTCAGGGCCCTTGAACTCAAACCAGCTGTGGTACGTCCCGTGCCGACGGAGGTGCGTGTTGATGACGTAGGTCATAGCGCGGATGTCGCACTTGCCGGGTACTTCCCACGAACCCATGACCGCCCGGGAATAGTCGAGGCCCTTGTCGCGGAACTCGACGAAACCGCGGAGGTGACCCGCCTGCATGCAGCTGGCCGGAACTGCACTCGGCGGGGCCTGCCGCGCCTTCGCAAGACATCCCGGAGTCGGCTCCCACGTGATGACTGACCCCGGACCCGGATCCCAGTCGTAGGCGTTTCCGACTCGCAAGTCGTCGTGTTGAGACCCTCCGCCTATGAACACGTTTCCCTCCTTGTTTAAAGTCCTGCAGGACAAGTCGTTCCCTCATTCGAACGGCGTCACGCGGGTGCGCCTTCCTTGGGTGCCATCTTGTCGACGAGGTGGTCTGCCAATCCCCGAACGGTGGTGATGTCGGCGGAGGTGATGCGCACACCAGTTTGTGATTCGATGTGCGTGCGCAATTCGAGGTTACCCAGCGAGTCGAGTCCGTATTCCGACAGCGGGTGATCTGGATCGATGTTGCGACGCAGGATCAGCCCGATTTGCTCGGACAGCAGGCGCCGCAACCGCCCGGCCCATTCGTCGAGGGGCAGGTCGGCCAGCTCGGCACGCAATTTGCTGGAACCAGAGCGCTTGTCTCCGGCTGACTTGAACATCTCCAGGAACTTGCTGCGTGCCGCGAAGGACGCGATCCATGGTGTTCCGATGAGGGGGCTGTAGCCCGAGTACGCGCGGTCGTGACGCAATAGCGTCTCGAACGCGTACACGCCCTCGTCCGGAGCGATCGCTGCTCCGCTGCCTTCCGCGAAGTCCGCGCCCCGTCCGATCTCGCCCCACGCACCCCAGGCGATCGAGGTCGCGGGCAGCCCTTGTGCCCGTCGCCAGTAGGTAAACGCGTCCAGCCAGCTGTTGGCCGCGGCGTATGCGCCCTGGCCCGGTGAGCCGAGCAAAGCAGCCGCCGACGAGAACGAGCAGAACCAATCCAGCTCGATCTCGGCACATGCCTCATGCAGATGCCAGGCGCCGTACACCTTGGGAGCCCAGTCGCGCTCAAGCAGCTCTTCGGTGATGTTGGTCAGCACCGCGTCCTCGACTACAGCGGCGCCGTGCAGCACGCCCCGCAAGGGGAGTTCGGTTGCGGTCGCCGTCGCCACCAACTTGCGTGCGGTCTCGGCCTGTGCGATGTCGCCGCACATCACCACCACGTCGGATCCGATCGAACGGATGAGTTCGATTGTCTCCAAAGCCTTTAGCGTTGGTTGGGAGCGGGAACTGAGCACGATACGGCCCGCGCCGGCGGCTGCCATCTTCTCGGCCAAGAACAGTCCCAGACCGCCCAAACCGCCCGTGATGATGTAGGACGCGTCCCGTCGGAATGTCGGCGCATGCTTGGGCGGAAGCACCACGCTGCTACGCCCAGCCCGCGGGATGTCCAGGATCAGCTTGCCGGTGTGCTGCGCACCGCTCATCACACGGATCGCGGTTGCCGCCTCGGCCAGCGGGTAGTGCGTCGCTTCCGGCATCGGTAGCGAGCCCTCGGCGGTCATCCGGTACACCGTGCTGAGGATTTCGCTGACCTGCTGCGGGTGGCTGACGGACATGACACCCATATCCACACCCCAGAACGCGAGGTTGCGGCGGAAGGGGAACAGCCCTAGTTTGGTGTCGCCGTAGATGTCGCGCTTGCCGATCTCGATGAAACGCCCGCCCAGCGCCAGCAACTTAATGCCGGCGAGTTGAGAGGCACCGAAGACCGAGTTGAGCACGATGTCAACGCCGTAGCCGTCGGTGTCGCGCCGGATCTCGTCGGCGAAGTCGGGCGTACGGGAGTCGTAGACGTGCTCGATCCCCATGTCGCGCAACAACTGTCGACGCTGCTCACTTCCGGCAGTGGCGAAGATCTCGCCGCCGGCTGCCCGCGCGATCGCAATCGCCGCCTGCCCCACACCGCCGGTGCCGGAGTGGATGAGCACCTTGTCGCCGGCCTTGATGCGGGCCAGTTCGCTCAGGCCGTACCAGGCGGTGGCGTGCGCTGTGGTTACCGCCGCGGCTTGGGCGTCGGTCATGCCAACCGGCAATGTAGTGGCGAGACGGGCATCGCAGGTGACAAACGTGGACCAGCAGCCCAGGGGTGACATACCTCCGACATGGTCACCGACTTTGTGGTTGGTTACACCCGGCCCTACCGCCGTGACCTCGCCGGCGAAGTCCGTTCCCAGCGCAGGCAAGATGCCGTCCAGGCTCTGATACCGACCGAACGCATTCAGCACATCGGCGAAGTTGATGCTCGATGCCGTGACGGCGACCTCGATCTGTCCTGGGCCGGGGGGGACCCGGTCGAATGCGGCGAACTCCATCGTCTCCAGGTCACCAGGGGTACGGATCTGCATGCGTACCCCGTCGCTCTCGTGCGACGCGATAGTGGTCTTGCGCTCCTCTGGGCGCAGCGGTGAGGGGCACAGGCGAGCCGTGTACCACTCATCGTTGCGCCACGCCGTCTCGTCTTCGTCGGTTCCGGCCAGCAGCAGCTGCTGCACCACCTGTCCCGCGTCGGTGTGATTGTCGATATCAATATGGGTGGCGTGCAAATGCGGGTGCTCGGCGCCCACAACCCGCAGCAACCCGCGCAGTCCGCCCTGCTCCAGGTCAGGGACGTCGTCCGATACTACTTTCTGCGCGTTGCGTGTGACGATGCACAGCCGGGGCGCTTCGCCTTGGGTCTCCGCCAGTTCAGACGCGATACGGATCAGATGCGCAACATGGTCGCGGCTGCGGCGCGCGGAGTCGATATCCGATTCGCCGTTGCCCGGTGTCGTGAGCACCACGACCCCGGTGAGCCCACCGAGGCCAAGTTGGCGGCGCAGCGCTGCTGCAGAGGCTTCATGATCGGCATCTTCATGCCAAGCCAGAATCCTCGATTCTGCATCGTGCAACTTCATTTCGTCGGTCAGCGCGGTTGCCAGCAGATTGGTCGCATCGGCCGTGCTGACGAACAGCCAGGCTCCGGCGTCGTTGGTGGCGACCTCGGGCAATTGGCGCTGTTGCCATTCGATGGTCAACAGGCGTTCGCTGAGCACGCGCGCCCGCTCACCGCTGGCTGAAACCCCGGTACCCATCTCGAGTCCGCGGATAGTCATGACCACCACACCCTGCTTGTCCAGCAGATCGAGGTCGGCCTCGACCGATCCACCGGTCACAGCGGTCACCCGCGAGTAGCAGTACCGGGCCGTTTGGACGGTTCCGAAGGTCCTCAGCTCACGAACACCCAGTGGCAAAAGCAAGCCGCCGAGGCTGGCGATTGCGACGCTCGGGTGCGCAGCGACTGACTGGAAGCACGCGTCGAGCAGCGCCGGATGTACGCCGTAGTTGGATTGCTGTGTGCGAATGACGCTGGGCAGCGCGATCTCGGCCAGCACCGATGTGCCGGTTTCCTCAGCGGTGTGGGCAACCGACAGCCCGGTGAACGCGGGGCCGTACTGGATGCCGCACAGGTCAAGAGCATCGCGGAGGTCGCCGCCCTGCACGCTGCTCGGGTGCAGGGAGCAGAGTTCC
The DNA here is from genome assembly GCF_054515735.1 of Mycobacterium sp. ML4. Taxonomy (NCBI): domain Bacteria; kingdom Bacillati; phylum Actinomycetota; class Actinomycetes; order Mycobacteriales; family Mycobacteriaceae; genus Mycobacterium; species Mycobacterium sp. ML4. The sequence goes on along the minus strand of NZ_JBTNSY010000011.1, from coordinate 185,366 downwards.
CCGATATCCCGCGGCTGCGGTTGGGTCTGGTCGTCGGCGGCTTGCAGCACCGCCGAGGCTCGGCGCGTCGGCACACCGTCTTCGTTCGTCTCAACGATGAATGTGAGCGCGGCGGGCAAATCCGCCGTGGCAGTCAGCGTGACCTTGGTTTCTTCATCGAGCATCAACATCTGCTCGAAACGAACGTCGCGGACGACAGCGGCCTCGCCGAAGGTGGTGCAGGCCGCGGCCAGCGCCATTTCACAGTACGCGGCACCGGGCAGGGTAGCCGTGCCGTGAACCTTGTGGTCGCCCAACCACGGCAGTGCGTTGATGCCAATATCGGCCTGCCATACATGCCGCTCGGGCTCTTCTGGCAGTTGAACGTGCTGACCCATCAGCGGGTGCACCACCACACTGGAACTCAACACACTAGAGCTGTGGCCATCGAGGCTCAGCATGAGGTGGCGGTGGGACCACGCCGGCAGCGGCGCGTCGACCAAGCGTCCGAAGGGGTACAACACCGAGAAATCGACCGTCGCGCCGGTGGTAAATAGGTCACCCGCGAATCCCCGTAGCCCGAACGGCATGGGCTGCAAGCGCCGCATCGAGGCCAGAGCAGCGGCGGTCATGTCCAGGCTGCGGGCGGTCTGGTCTACAGCGTGGGTAAGGAGTGGGTGCGGCGAGAGTTCGCCGAACACGCGGTAGCCATCCTCGAGCGCCGCCTGCACCGCTGCTGAGAACCGGACGGTGTGGCGCAGGTTGTCGACCCAGTAATTTGCGTCGCAATAAGGCTCCTCGCGCGGATCGAACGAGGTTGCCGAGTAGTAGGGGATCTCGGGGGTCAACGGCTCGATCTCGGCGAGGACGTCGTATAACTCGTCCAGAATCGGGTCGACCTGCGGTGAGTGCGAGGCGACATCGACAGCCACCTCGCGAGCCATGACGTCGCGATCTTCCCAGGCCGCGACCATCTCACGAACGCTATCTGTGCAACCGCCGATGACCGTGGATTCGGGTGAGGCGACGACCGCGACGACCGCGTCGTTGATGCCGCGAGCCATCAGCTCCGATAGCACCTGCTGTGCGGGCAACTCCACCGATGCCATGGCACCGGAACCGGAGATCTTAGTCATCAGGCGCGAACGGCGGCAGATCACGCGCGTTCCGTCTTCCAGCGACAGCGCGCCCGCGACCACTGCGGCGGCGCACTCACCCATCGAGTGGCCGATGACCGCGGCCGGGTTGACGCCGTGCGACTTCATCGTGGCCGCAAGCGCGACCTGCATGGTGAACAGCGTCGGCTGGACGCGGTCGATACCGGTGACCTTTTCCGGCGCGGTCATGGCCTCGATGACGGAGAAACCAGACTCGGCCGCGACCAGGGGCTCGATCCCGGCGACGGTCGCAGCGAACACGGGCTCGTTCGCTAGCAAGTCCGCGCCCATCGCCGCCCACTGCGACCCCTGACCCGAGAACACCCAGACCGGACCACGTTCTTCCTGCCCCACGACTTCCGGGTACAACGCGTCGCCATCGGCGACCTCCCGAAGCGCCGCCACCAACTCCGGAGTGTCCTTTGCCAGCAGGGTGGCGCGCACAGAGCGGTGTCCGCGGCGGCGGGCGAGAGTGTAGGCCAGGTCTCGGGCGGCGAACTCGGTCGCGTGCGCCTCGACCCAGTCCGCAAGCCGTGCAGCGGTCTCGCGCAGTCCGTCGGCTGACGAAGAGGACACCGGGACTAGCAGCGTGTCGTCGCTGGTCGGATGGACTGCGGCACCATTGCGGCAAAGCGGTTCGGGCGCCTGCTCAATGATGGCATGCACATTTGTTCCCGAAATTCCGTACGCCGACACCGCAGCGCGCCGTGGCGCGTCGCCCGGCAATGGCCACTCCGTGTTGTCCACCGGGATGAACAGACCGGTGTCGATCTGCGCCAGCTCGTCGGGCAATGCCTCGAAGTGGAGGTTCTTGGGGACGATGCCGTGCTGAACGGCGAGCACAGTCTTCATCAGTCCCAGCGCACCAGCGGCCGCCTGAGTGTGTCCGAAATTCGTCTTTGATGCACCGACAGCACACTTATTGCCAATGGCGTAAACCTCGGCCAGGCCGGAATACTCGATCGGGTCACCTACCGGTGTACCTGTGCCGTGCGCCTCGACCATGCCGACGGTAGAGGCGTCGATGCCGGCTAAGTCCAGAGCGGTGCGGTAAAGGGCGGATTGCGCAGCTCGGGACGGCATCGCGATATTGACGGTGTGGCCGTCCTGGTTGGCGGCCGTGCTGCGCACAACTGCCAGGATTCGGTCACCGTCGCGCTGCGCATCTGAAAGACGCTTAAGAAGAAGCACCACGCAACCTTCACCAGTAACAAATCCATCTGCCTTCGTGTCGAAGGCGTGGCAATGTCCGGTGCCGGAAAGCATGCCGCCAGCCGATGCCGAAGCCGATCTGCGCGGCTCGATCATCACGTTGACGCCGCCAGCAAAAGTCATGTCACTCTCGCCGTCAGCGAGGCTCCGGCAGGCCTGATGAATCGCGTACAAACCGGAGGAGCATGCGGTGTCGATTGTGGAGGCCGGTCCATGCAGCCCGAGCGCGTAGGCGATCCGGCCGGAAGCCATGCAGGAAATCGTGCCTTGGTTTCCGTAAGGTCCGTCGAAGGCATCCGAGGCCATCTGCACTAACTGGTAGTCGCCGTAGTTCAGACCGACGAAGACGCCCGTTTGCCTGGCAATGGTGTCCTTAGTCAGCCCGGCATGCTCCATGGCCTCCCACGCGGTCTCCATCAGCAATCGGTGCTGCGGGTCCATCGCGATGGCTTCTTTCTCGCTGAAGCCGAAGAAGGCCGGGTCGAAGTCGCCGACTTCATCCAGGAACGAGCCCCATTTGCAGACCGATCGGCCGGGCACTCCCGGTTCAGGATCGTAGTAGTGGTCGATGTCCCAGCGGTCCCGGGGAACCTCGATGACGAAATCGTCGCCGCGCAGCAACGCGTCCCACAGCAATTCGGGGGAGGTAATCCCTCCCGGCAGCCGGCACGCCATACCAATGACAGCAACCGGAGTGACGCCCGCCCTATCCACTAACCTTCACCTCTCTGCCTATCCACACGTTTTTATCACCGCTGCTCGCTCTTATTGGCGCTTCGAGAAAATTCGCTGGCGGCTAATCAGACACTGCCACTCTGCAGTGCCACCACCGGCTACCGGTCGACCCCCCGTATCGAACAGCCTCTGGAACTTTCGGTGCGATCAAAGCGTAGCTGCTCCATGGCAACCGCGTGGAAAAATCGTGCGAACGTACAAAAATTTAACAAGGCGCCGCAGCTGGGGCTGCAGGCTGCCCACCCCCGGCTGAAGTGTCCATCGGAGGAGGGACCCGGAGCGTCGCCTGAATGCATCGGTTCACGTGGAGACGTGATTAGTGCTGCGCGCCAGGAAAAGCGCGACTCCGGGAGCGTTGCGTAGTGGCGTCACCTCGGCTCGGGTCTTCGACACAGCCGCCGTGCGGCGTGCGGCATCATCGCCGCAGGGGCGGAACGATCCGTAATGGGGAACATACCTAGCGCCGAGTTTGCTCACTGGCGAGCGAGCTGACCGCTCGCCGCGTCGAGCACCACCCCAGACCGCCGCCGGTCAAGCGCTACATGGAATGCACCCAGGTTGCCCATGATAGGTGTTACAGGCTCAGTTCGTGGGGGAATCGCAATTTAGCTATTGCGCTTGCCGCACGAATCGGTCACATCTGGATTGCGTGCCGACTATGCCGCTGGTGAGTGATCGCAACCGGGGTTGACGGCCCGCAGTAGCGGCTGACCTGTGCAGTTCAGGGCGCGGTTTCTGACGCGCTGCACACCTGCCGACACGGCGCTGTGGGACGCGCCGGCAGTGGCGCGACACAGCTTGAAATCGGTTGTTCAGCAGACCGAACTGGCGTCTAAACGCTCTATGCGCGGAATCAAACTTAGCAGGTCTGCCGCCGGGCAAAGGTCACAATGCAGATCCCGGCTTTGCCCTCGACGGCTTATCCACCACGGTATCGTCGATCCGTGTCTGAGGTCTTCATCCCTGATCTGCTGCGCGAACATGCTGATCTGCGGCCCGATGAGCCGGCGTTCACGTTCGTTGACTACGAGCAGGATCCGGCGGGGGTTTCGGAAACACTGACGTGGAAGCAGCTGTACCGGCGCACAGTCAACGTGGCGCAGCGACTCAGGTCCTGCGGGACGACCGGCGACCGCGCGGTGATCTTGGCGCCGCAAGGACTCGACTACATCGTCGCCTTCCTCGGCGCCATGGAAGCGGGTCAGATTGCCGTTCCGCTCTCGGCACCGCAAGGCGGCGCGAGCGACGAGCGAGCGGGCGCGGTCTTGCATGACGCGCAGCCGACTGCTGTTCTTACGACATCGTCGTTGGTGGACGGCATCTGCGAGTGCATAGGACCCGACCAGACAGCGCCGGCCTTCATCGAACTCGACCTGCTTGACCTGGATTCGGAGATTGTGCCCCTCGCCGATAGGGAAGATCGGCCAGAGATCGCGTACTTGCAGTACACATCCGGGTCGACGCGGACACCAGCGGGAGTCGTTATTTCGCACCAGAACATGCTGGTCAACACACAGCAACTCATCTCAAGCTATTACCGCGAAGACGGGGGCACACCTCCGCCGGACACCACAGTCGTGTCCTGGCTGCCCTTCTTTCACGACATGGGTTTGATTGTAGGCATTGGCATTCCGATCGTGGGGGGGCTCAAAGGCGTGCTTTCGAGCCCACCGGCATTTTTGCAACGACCCGCGCGATGGATGCAGATGCTCGCCACCGCAACTCATCCCCTCACTGCTGCGCCGAACATTGCGTTCGAATTGGCAGCAGCGAAAACGTCGGACGACGACATGGTTGGACTTGACCTTGGACATGTCCGCAACATGCTCAACGGCGCAGAGCGCGTGCAACCAGCGACACTCCAGCGCTTTGCCGAGCGGTTCGCTCGCTTCAATCTGCAACCGAAGTCCCTGAGGCCGTCCTATGGTCTCGCGGAAGCCACCGTCTACGTGGCGGTACGCGAACCGGCTGAACCACCGGTCGTCGTGTACTTCGACTCCGAAGAACTGTCCGCCGGCCACGCGACGCGGTGTGCCGACGGAGGCACGCCGCTGGTGAGTTATGGCCTGCCGCAGTCGCCGATCGTGCGCATCGTCGACCCCGACACCAGCACCGAGTGCGCGGAAGGCGACATCGGTGAAATATGGACACACGGAGACAATGTCGCCTCAGGCTATTGGCAGAAACCTGAAGAAAGTCAACGCACTTTCGGCGCGACGATCGTCGACCCGTCGGTCGGAACACCCGGCGGGCCGTGGCTGAGAACGGGAGACCTGGGCTTCTTCTCGGACGGCGAGATGTTCATCATCGGCCGCATCAAAGATCTACTCGTCGTCTACGGGCGCAACCACTCTCCCGACGACATCGAGGCGACGATCCAGGAGATCACCGCGGGCCGTTGCGTGGCCATTGCGGTTCCCGACGATGCAGGCGTGGAGAAGCTCGTCACCATCGTCGAACTCAAGGTGCGCGCTGACTCCGAAGAGGCCGCGGCGCGAGTGGGCGCCGTCAAGCGGAAGATCATTTCCGCGATATCGAAGACGCACGGTCTGAGTGTGGCCGATCTCGTTCTGGTTGCGCCGCAAGCGATTCCACGCACCACCAGCGGCAAGGTCAGGCGCCGGGAGTGTCTGCAGCGGTATCTGCGCGATGAGTTCACCCGGGTCGACGCAGGGCTGCGCAAGCCACAACCGCCGAAGCTGGCCGGAGCCGGCTCAGTCGCCGGCTCGGATGCCGGACTGGCGCAACGCGTGCGCACATTGGGCCAGCAGCAGCAGGAGCTACTGGTCGGGGTGGTATGTGAGCAAGTGGCGACCGTTGTGGGTCATTTCAGCGTCGAGGAAATCGACGCCGAGTGCTCATTCCAGGACTTGGGTTTCGACTCGGTCAAGGCCGCCGAGTTGCTCGACCGCCTCAGCACCGCCACCGAATTGGCGCTGCCGGCGAGCTTGGCGTTCGACTATCCGACCCCTGCCGCGCTGGCCACTCACCTGGCGCAGTTGCTGAGCGGGTCGGTCGCCTCGGCGCCAACGGTCGTCTCGCGGGGTCAGACGGACGAACCGGTGGCAGTGGTGGGGATGGCGTGCAGGTTTCCCGGGGGAGTCAATTCGCCGGCGGAACTGTGGGATCTGGTGGCCAACGGCACCGACGCGATGGGCGGGTTTCCGGCGGACCGGGGCTGGGACCTCGCGAATTTGTTCGATGCCGATCCGGATGCGGTGGGCAAGACCTATACCCGCGCCGGAGGGTTTCTCGCCGGAGCTGCCGAATTCGACGCGGAGTTTTTCGGGATCTCGCCGCGGGAGGCTCAGACCATGGACCCTCAGCAGCGGGTGCTGCTGGAGGTGTGCTGGGAGGCCTTGGAAAATGCACGCATCGATCCCGCCGCGCTGGCGGGCTCGAACGCGGGGGTATTCGTCGGGGCGTGGTCACAGCCCTACGCGGCCCGCGGTGGTGATGGCGTAGAGGGATATGCCATGACCGGGCTCTCCACCAGTGTGGCGTCCGGGCGTATCGCGTATGCGCTGGGTTTGCAGGGCCCGGCCATCACCGTGGACACCGCTTGTTCATCGTCGCTGGTGTCCACACACCTGGCCTGTCAGTCCTTGCGGAACGGCGAAAGCAACCTTGCCCTCGCGGGTGGGGTGACGGTGATGACCACGCCGATGGTCTTCACCGAGTTCGCCCGGCAGCGCGGGCTGGCTGCAGACGGGCGGTGCAAGGCGTTCTCCGCCGACGCTGACGGCACCGGCTGGGGCGAAGGGGCCGCGGTGCTGGTCCTGGAACGGCTCAGCGATGCCTACCTCAACAACCATCCCGTGCTGGCGGTCATCGCGGGGTCGGCGATCAACCAGGACGGTGCTTCCAACGGGCTGACCGCGCCCAACGGACCCGCTCAGCAGAACGTGATCCGCCAAGCGGCAGCTAACGCAGGAATCGCCCTTGACCAGGTCGATGTCGTGGAGGCCCACGGGACCGGCACTACGTTGGGTGACCCCATCGAAGCCGGAGCCTTGATCGCGACGTACGGCGCCGCCCGGGATTCCGGCCATCCGCTGTGGCTGGGGTCGATCAAATCGAATATCGGCCATACCCAGGCGGCGGCTGGTGCCGCCGGGCTGATCAAGATGGTCGAAGCGCTCAACCACGATCTCCTGCCCCCGACATTGCACGTCGGTGAGCCCAGTCCGCACATCGACTGGTCAGGCGGGACGGTGCGGTTGCTCACCGAGGCGGTGCCCTGGCCGGTCACCGATCATCCCCGCACGGCCGCGGTGTCCTCGTTCGGGATCAGTGGCACAAACGCGCATGTCATCGTGCAACAAGCATCCGCTGCGCCGGAGGCATCCGCCGGCGCGACGCATCCGCAGGCGGCTCTCGGTACGCAACCGCGGCAAGACCCGCCGTTGTTGATCTGGCCGGTCTCAGGGGGCAATCCCCAAGCTTTGGCCGCTCAGGCGCACCGACTGCGCGAGCATCTGGTGGGTCACCCCTCGCTGGGGCTGGCCGATGTCGCCTACAGTCTGGCCACCACCCGCACACATCACGCGTGCCGCGCCGCCGTCACCGCGCACCGTGGCAGCGAAGACCCTCGCCAAGACCTGCTGGAGGGCCTCGGTGCCCTGATCTCAGACCTGCCCCACCCGCGTTTGACGCGGCACCGCATTCCTGCCCACCAGTTACCCGCCAAAACCGTGTTCGTTTTCCCCGGACAGGGCGCGCAATACCCCGGGATGGGGTTGGAGCTCTATCGAAACCATCCGGGCTTCGCGGACAGTCTCGACAAGTGTGATGCGGCGCTACGCCCCTTCACCGGCTGGTCCGTAGTTGACGTTTTGCGTCAGCATTCCGCGGCACCCTCGCTGGAGCGCGTCGACGTGGTCCAGCCCGTCTTGTTCGCCATCATGGTGTCGCTGGCGGAAATGCTGGAATCCTGCGGGATCGTCCCCGATGCGGTGATCGGGCATTCCCAGGGCGAAATTGCCGCCGCCTACATCGCCGGTGCGCTCTCCCTTGCCGAGGCCGCCAAGATAGCGGCGTTGCGCAGCCAGGCCCTGACTGCACTGTCGGGCAGCGGCGGCATGGTCTCGATTGTGCTGCCGGCACAAGAACTTCGGCCACGATTGCAACCTTGGGACGGCGCCCTGAGCATCGCCGCGATCAACGGGCCGTCGTACACGATCGTCAGTGGTGATCCGGCCGCGATCGGGGAACTCACCGAGGCATGCGAGCGCGACCACATCCAAATACGGCCCATTGCAGTCGATTACGCGTCGCATTGCAACGAGGTGGAGCGGCTGCGCGACCACCTGCTGGACAAGCTGGACGGGCTGACCGCGCAGCCCTCACGCATCCCGCTGTACTCCACCGTGGACAGCCGACTATCGGGTCATCCGCTCGACACCTCCTCGATGAACGCCGACTACTGGTATCGGAACCTGCGCGAACCGGTGCGCTTTCACGACAACGTGGCTCACCTACTGAGTCAGCGTGAGCATCTTTTCGTGGAATTGTCGCCGCACCCGGTGTTGGCCGCGGCAATCACCGACACCCTGGCCAACACCACTGGCCGCGGCGCCTCGGCGGTGATCAACACCTTGCATCGGGACCGGCCCGATCTGGATGCGGTGGCCACCACGTTGGCCCAGTTGCACAGTCACGGCCATTCCCCGGCCTGGCGGGCTGTCTACCCGGACGCCGATGTCGTCGCACTGCCCACCTATGCGTTTCAGCACCGCCGCTACTGGACGCCACCGGCGGCGGCCACCGAGATCGTCGGCGGCGCTGCCGAAACGGCGCTGTGGCGGGCCGTTGACGAGGACGCGGCCGAGATGTTCGCCCAGGTTCTGGGACTCGGTGGCGCGCGCGACCAGGTTTCCCTGACCGATGTGGTGCGCGCCTTGCGACAGTGGCGCAGCGATCTTGGATCGCGATCAGCGGCGAACAAGTTGCGCTACCAGGTCTCCTGGCGGGCGGTGACGCCGAACAGCTTCCCGGTAACGCGCAGTCGCTGGCTTGTTCTGGCGTTCAAGGAGCAGGCCGACGACGCGTGGGTCACCGGTTTGTCTGCACGGTACGCAGCGGCCGTCGACGTGGTCACCGTCGATGCCGGCGAACTGAGCAGGGAATCGTTGTCTTCGTTGTTGAAATCGGCTACCGCACGAGTCCACTGCGACGGCATCCTCTCCTTCCTGGCTTCAGACGGGCGGATGCACCCCGAGCTGCCTGGGATATCGATGGGTTTGCTGTCGACGCTGCTGCTTGCGCAAGCGCACGGCGATTCCGGTCTTGCGATACCGCTGTGGGCCATCACGCGAGGCGCCGTTTCGGTGTCCACGGACGATCTTCCGGCGAGCCCAGGCCAGTCCGCTGTCTGGGGGCTGGGACAGTCGGTGTGCCTCGAGCACCCCGACCAGTGGGGCGGCTTGATCGATCTGCCGCAGGCGGCGACACCGCGGGATATCGAGCAGCTCTACGCGATACTGAGCTGCGCCCAGTCAGAAGACCAACTCGCGATACGGAGCAACGGTGTGAGCGCGCGGCGGCTCACCGCCGCGCCCTTGCCGACGGCGCGTCTCGAGCGGCCGGGCAGCTGGAAACCGACCGGAGCAGCCCTGGTGACCGGGGCAACAGGGCGGTTGGGTAAACACGTAGCCCGGTGGCTGGCTGACGCGGGCGTCGATCGTGTTGTTTTGATCAGTCGCAACGCGGCAACCCATCCACAGACCGCCGAGCTGGTCACCGAACTCGGGTCGCGGGGAGTGGCCGCCGAAGCGGTATCGGTGGATGTGAGCGATCGGGCGGCTTTGGCGGACGCCCTCGCCAAGATTCGCAGCGCATACGGACCCATCAAGACCGTGGTACACGCCGCTGCCGGAATCGGTTGGAACACCATTTCCGACACTGCTGCCGAGGAGTTGTCGAACAGTTTTGCCGCCAAGGTGGTCGGCGCCGACAACCTGGTGCAACTGCTCAAGGACGAGCCGCCGCAAACGTGGGTCCTGTTCTCCTCCGGAGCGGCGACGTGGGGCGGTGCGCAGCAAGGCGCCTACGCCGCGGCCAATGCATATGTCGAAGCACTGGCCGCGCGGTTGCGGAGCAACGGACACGTGGCGGTGGCCCCCGCGTTCGGGTTGTGGGCGGACCAGACCCGCAACATGCCGGCCGAAGTTCTGGATTCCTTCCAGCGCATCGGGCTCAACGAGATGCCTCCGACGGTGGTGCTGGACGCGCTTCAGCAGGCGATCGAGGCGGACGACACACTGATCACCCTCGCCGACATTTCCTGGGACCGCTTCGTACCGGCGTTGACGGCCCGTCGCTCACACCCGCTACTCAACGAATTGCTGCCGCGGGCGGACGACGATGAATCCAGCGCCATGACCGCTGCCGTGGACGCAGCAGGGCTTCGCGAGAAGCTGGCAGGTCAGAGTGCTCAGGAGCGACTCCATACGTTGACCGCGCTGGTGACCAGGGCGACCGCGACGGTGTTGGCCCACCCCGATCCGGACGCCCTGGATGCCGACGTGGCGTTCAAGGACTTCGGCATCGATTCGTTGACCGCGATGGAACTGCGCAACACCCTGACCGCCCAGACCGGGTTGGCCCTGCCGGCGACGCTGGTCTTCGAGCACCCCACCCCCGCGTCACTCGCCGCTCACCTCGCGGGTCTGCTCGCGACCACTGCCGGTGTGCCGGCGGTTCGGGAGGCTGAGGTCGTTGTGTCCACCGAGGAGCCGGCGGACAACCTACTGGCGTACCTCGACCAGGCCGCATTCCTCGCAACGCGGGCGGTTCACGAGGCGCTGATTCAGGTGACGTGGATTTATCACCGCGGTGCCGATATCGAGGGTTTGCGGCGCTTCCACCGGAACCTCGGATCCGGGTTGTTCGGACGCACGATCGAGCGGTCTCCGTTGCCGTTTGCGCGGGATCGCTGGGTGTTGGCTCCGACGTCGCAGGATATGGACATCGCGGTAACGCCGCGGCGACGCGACGAGGTGAGCGCATGGGCCGACGAGCGCGCGCGCCTCCCGATCGATCCGGAGTGGGGACCCGGCTGGCACCTCGGGGTGCTTCCGCTCGAGGACGGCGGAACAGCGGTGAGTCTGGTGGTCTCACATGCGGTCGTCGACGCGATCGCGTTCGGACAGGCGATTGCCGATGCCGCCGAGGGCAGGACGCACAAGCTCGGGTATCCGCCGGCACGGTCGCGCACCCGCGGCAGGGCGTTGCGTGAGGATCTCCGGCAAACCGTCAAAGAGTTGCCCGACGTCGGGCATGCCTTGGCCGCCGTCGCGCGCCGGGCCCGCCGCGACCGTAAGGAACTGACCTCGACGATGAAGGCGGCGCCGCCTGCACCCAGGAGATCCAGCGAGGATCCGACCATTGAAATGCCCGCGCTGACCGCGTACATCGATTTGGCGGAATGGGATGCGCGCGCGAAAAGTCTTGGTGCGAGCAGTCATTCGCTGGTAGCAGGAATCGCCTGCCGACTCGCGGTACGGGTGGGCCGAGTGAACGACGACGGAGCGGTCACGCTGCGCCTCGTGGCGAATCTACGGACCAACGGCGATATCCGCGGCAACGCGATCACGGCGATCGACACCACCGTCGATCCCACTCCCGCGGCCACGGACCTGCGGGAAATGCACCTCAAGATCACCCAGACGATCCTCGATGCGATGGAGAATTCCGACAGCGAGTGGTTGGCGCCCCTCCCGCTGACACCGCTGACACCTAAACGAGTCGTCAAAAGACTGACGGGGGTGGCCGCGGGCGGTGCCACCCTTCCGGTCACGGTCTCCAATATCGGCGAACTGCCCTCGGCGGTGAACCGGCCCGACGGCACCGACGCGGATGAAGCTCACATGCGGCCCTTTGAACCCGGCATGAAGAAAAGCACCATCGAGCGTATGGGTGGACAGCTCCTGCTGGTCTCGGGAAGGGATCGCGGCAAGATCTTCATCAGGATCTCCGCCTACATCCTGGGCCGGCAAAATACGAAAGACGAGCTGCGCGAAACCATCTCGAGCGCCTTCGCGGAATTCGGGCTTACTCCCCGGATCGACTGGTAACCGCGGTACGGGCTCGGGATTGCAGCTGGTCGGCACCATGCGGCACCGCGAGCGCCCGGCATTCTGCCACGCGCAGATAGACCGATTTCAGGGCGTCGAGGTAGCGCACGATGGATTCGTAGGCGATCGGATTGCTGGGGAATGACGCGGTCACCGTGGTCTCCTCGTGGAGTTTGTTCACCCACAGGCAGACCCGTGCGGCGATCCGGCCGTCACTGAAGGCCCTGGTATTCATCCGGTCGAGCTGTGTCGAGATGACCGCGGACAGCGGCGGTACACCTCCGTCCAAGAACGACATCATGGGAAAGCCGCCTTGCGGGGCGGGCGCGCTGAGCCGGGGCGCCAGCTCGAGGACGCGCTCGAACGGCACCCGCGCCAGGTGGGTGCTGCAGTCAAAGGCGGTCTGCGCGTCGAGCGCGGTTTCCCCGAACGAACCGCCGATCGGTACCACAAACGGGACATGGCCGATGAACCACCCGGTTGTCACGAAATCCGCTGGGGTGCTGCGGGTTCCGATCGGGGTGACGGCGTGGTACGTCCGCGAACCGATCAGTTCGTACTCGGTGTGGGCCGCGCACGCGAAGACGCCGCCGCTGAAACGCGCGCCGGCCGCCGTGCACGCCGCTTCGAAACGCGCCGTCTGGCGGGCGTCCATCAAACGTACGGACAACAATTCCCCGCAAGTCGGCAGCGAGGTGTCGCCGAGCGGCAGCGGGAAGGCGGGCAGCGATCCGTCGTTGTGCTCGAAGAACTCGACCCATTGCCGTATCTCCGGCGATTGCGGCGTCAGCGCGGAGGTATATGCGCGCTCACGCAGGCAGTAGTCGGTGTAGCTGCCCGCAGGCGGAAGTGCCAAGGGCCCTTCACCGTCCATCAGCGCGTTGTACATACCACGGATCTCCCGGAAGACGTCGCCGATGAACATGGGGTCGACGTGCAGATGGTCGACGCAGATGCAGACGGTGAAGTGGTCGTCGCGCTGAATAATCGCGAACCTGAAGCAATCCCATTCCAACGGGCTCGGCGTGCCCAGCACGTGGTCCTGCCACTGCAGTGCTGTCATGGCTCCCCGCCGGGTTGCCACGAGTTCGATGTCGGCCCGATCGGCGATGGTGTGTCGGACGATGCAGTCGGCATCGGTGAACTCGAACCAGCTGCGGTAGGTGTCGTGGCGACGCAGATGCGCATTGAAGACGTAGGTCATCGCACGGATGTCGCACTCCCCGGCAATGTCGAAGGCGACCACCAACAACCGCGACATGTCCAGGCCGCGGTTGCGCTGCTCGTGAAAACCACGCAGATGCCGGGCCTGAATATAGCTGGGCGGGACAGCACTGGTCGGTGCTTGTCGCGCCGTGGTCAGCGCACCAGGAGTAGCGCTCCAGGTCCAGACCACACCGGGAGGCGGCGACCAGTCACGGACTGTCCCGAGCCCCAGGTGGCCCATGTCGACCAAGGTCGCTCCTCGAAAGTTGAAGCGGTGACAGCTTAGGGTATTTCGCCACGAACGCTGACCGTCACATTGACACCGGAGCGTCGTATGCGGGTGTGAGTTTCCTGCACAGGTGGTTCGCCAGCTCGCGCACCGTGGTGATATCGGTGGAGCTGAGGCGGATCCCGGTTTCCGTCTCGATCCTGGTCCGCAACTCGAGATTTCCCAGGGAATCCAGACCGCACTCCGACAACGGTCGATCCGGATCGACTCTGCGCCGCAGGATCAGGCTGACCTGCTCGGACACCAAACATCGTAATCGGCTTGGTCTTTCGTCGGCAGTCAGCGCCAGCAGACCGGCCCGAAACCGGTCGATGTCATTGCGCCGCCGAGAGTTAGGCCCCGCAGCGGCGAACATTTCTGCGAATGCCGAACGCTGGGTCAAGCCGGCAAGCCAGGGCGATCCCGCGGTCGGGGTGTAGCCGGAGTAGCAGCGGGTATGGCGCAGCAGGGTTTCGAACGCGTAGGCGCCCTCATCGGGAGTGATCATGGTGGTGCCGACGGCATCTGCCAGGGCGGCGCCGCGTCCGATGTCAGCCCAGGCGCCCCATGCGATCGACGTGGCAGGATGGCCCTGTGCGCGTCGCCAATGGGCGAACCCGTCCAGCCAGCTGTTGGCCGCTGCGTAGGCGCCCTGTCCCGGCGAGCCCAACAGCGCGGCCGCGGAGGAGAACATGCAGAACCAGTCCAGTGTGGCGGATGCGGTGGCCCGATGGAGATTCCATGCGCCGCGGGCCTTCGGTACCCAGTCCCGCTCGATCAACTCGCCGGTGATGTTCGGCAAGGTCGCGTCCTCGACCACGCCGGCCGCATGCAGCACACCGCGTAGCGGAAGTCCGGTGGCGACCGCCGTGGCGACCAGCTTCACCGCGGTGTCCGGCGCTGCGACGTCGCCGCATTCGACCACCACGTCGGAGCCGGTGGCGCGGACGAGTTCGATTGTCTCCAGAGCCTTTCGGCTCGGTGCCGTGCGGGAGCACAGGACGATCCGGCCCGCACCGGCCGCGGCAAGGTGTTCGGCAAGAAACAGACCGAGACCGCCGAGTCCGCCGGTTACGAGGTAGGAACCGTCCGCGCGAAACACCGGAACCTGATCGGGCGGGACCACTACGATTCCGCTTGCGGCGGGCGGCATGTCGAGGACGACCTTTCCGGTGTGCTCGGCAGCACTCACGGCCCGGATTGCGTTGGCCGCGTCGGCAACCGGGTAGTGAATGCGTTGCGGTCGCGGTAGCTCGCCGGCACCGGTGAGCCGGTAGACGTCGCGCAATATCTCCTGTAAACGGTGTGGATGGGTGGTGGCCATCAGCGCGATGTCGACGGCATACAGGGACAGATTACGGCGGAACGGGAATAGGCTCAGCCTGGTGTCGCCGTAGATGTCGCGCTTGCCGATCTCGACGAACCGCCCCCCGCAAGCCAACAGGTCGAGCCCTGCTCGCTGGGCGGCTCCGGTTAGTGAGTTCAGCACCACGTCGACGCCGTAACCGGCGGTGTCGCGGCGGATCTGTTCGGCAAACGCGGTGCTGCGAGAGTCGTAGACATGCTCGATTCCCATGCTGCGCAGCATTTCCCGGCGTTGCGGGCTGCCGGCCGAGGCGAAGATCTCGGCGCCGAGAGCGCGTGCGACGGCGATCGCGGCCTGGCCCACGCCACCGGTGGCGGAGTGGATCAGCACCTTGTCGCCCGCTTGGATGCGGGCCAGATGGTTCAGGCCGTACCAGGCGGTGACGGACGCGGTGGTGATCGCCGCGGCGTCACCGTCGCTGAGCTCCGGCGGAAGTGGTACGGCCAGTGCCGCGTCACCAAGAACGAAGGTCGCCCAGCAGCCATTCGGTGAAATGCCGCCGACGCGGTCACCGATCCGATGACACGTCACATCGGGCCCTACCGCGCTAACCACCCCGGCGAAATCCAGCCCGAGGTGCGGCTGCTGTCCGTCGAAGGACGGGTAGCGACCGAAAGCGGCCAGCACATCGGCGAAGTTGACGCTGGCGGCCCGTACCGCGACCTCGATCTGTCCCGGCCCCGGCGGGATGCGCCCTGCTTTGACGAACTCCATCGTCTGCAGGTCACCGGGTGTCCGGATGTGCAGCCGCATGCCACCGTGCCTCAGGTCGACCGGCGCGCTCACCCGCTCGTCGGCACGCAGCGGTGCCGGGCACAGACGCGCGGTCAGCCACCTGTTGTCACGCCAGGCCGTCTCGTCCTCGGTCGAGCCTGCCAGGAGTTGATCTGCGACGTTGGCCGCTGCGCTGAGCTCGTCGATGTCGATGTGAGTGGGGTGCAGATAGGGGTGTTCGGCGCCGATTGACCGCAGCAGGCCCCGCACGCCTGCGTGCGCGAGGTTGATCGTGTCGCCTGGCAGAACCGGCTGTGCGTTCATGGTCAGCACGTACAGCCGGGGTGCCGGACCAGGGACATCGGGCAGTTCGCGGGCAATCTGCACCAGGTCACGCACGCAGCCGGGGGCGACGGGGTCGCCTGCGCCGGGTCCGGCGATGACGACCACGTTGTTGAATTCCTCCGCGGCCAGCACGTTGCGCAGGATCGCGGAGTCATGCCGCCAGGTCATGATGCTGCAGTCGGCGCCGCGCGAACCCAGCGCCTCGGCCAGCTGCGACGTCGACGCCCCGTCGGCCCCGATCAGCAGCCATTTCCCGGGTGCTGTGGCGGGCCGGGGCGGCTCGCGATCCAGCCATTGGATGCTCAGCAGACGCTCGCTCAGCAGTTTGTGGCGATCGGCGTCTTCGGAAAGACCCGTGCCCATGAGCAGTCCTTGGACCGTGAGCAGCACGATGCCGTGCTCGTCCATCACGTCGATGTCGGCCTCGACGTTGCTAGCGCAGGCGGTCACCGTGGTGTGGCAGTAGCGGGCCGCCCGCGCATTGCCGGTGTAGGCACGCAAGCGCCCTACGCGCAGCGGCACCAGCAGGCGCCCGTTGCGCACGGCGTCCACAGCGGGATGGGCGGCCACCGACTGGAAACAGGCGTCGAGCAACGCCGGGTGGATCACGTATGCGGCGTGCTGCGTGCGGATTGCGCGCGGCAGACCGACTTCGGCCAGTACGGTGCTGACCGCGCCTTCCGCGACCCGCGCCGCGATCAGACCGGTGAAGGCCGGGCCGAACTGCACCCCTCGGGCGTCGAACCAATCCCGCAATTGGTCGCCCTGGATGCGGCTCGGGTGTGCGGCCATCAGGACGTCGATGTCGCGTCCGGCCGGTTGGCGTGCGTCGGCCGGATGTAGCATCGCGACGGCCCGTCGCACCCGCTCTCCGGCCACGTCGGTGTGCACGGCGAAGGTGGCGGCGCCATTGGCTTCCAGCGTTGCCGCGGCGCCGACCGAAATCTCATCGTCGAGCAGCAGCATCTCCTCGAAGTGGAGGTCGCGGACCTCGGCCCGCTCGCCCAGCACGATTTTGGCGGCGGCCAGGGCCATTTCGCAGTAGGCGGCGCCTGGAAACGCCGCCACGCCGTTGACTCTGTGATCGCCCAGCCATGGCAGCCCCCTGATACCGACCGCGCTCTGCCACACGTGCCGCTCCGGTTCCTCCATGAGTCGTACGTTCACACCTAAAAGGTGTTGTGCCGCAGCAGTTTCCGGTCGGCCAGCGACATCGTCGGCAGTAAGCAGCAACGGCCGGTTGGTCCACGCGGGCAGCGGTGCATCCACCAGGTTGCCGTGCGGAGCCAGCTCGGCGAAATCTGTTGTGGCACCAGCACAATGCAGATCGGCCACCACAGCAAGCAGGCCGTGTGGTTCGCGTTGCCCACGTCGCATCGCGGCGATCGCCGCCACCGGCACATCCATGCCGGCGGCGGTCTGCTCGACCGCGTGGGTCAGAAGCGGGTGCGGCGCCAGTTCGCAGAACACCCGGTAACCGTCCTCCAGTGCCGCCTTGACCGAGGCGGAGAAGCGCACCGCGTGGCGCAGGTTGTCCACCCAATAGCTGGCGTCGCATCGCGGTGGCTCCCGCGGATCGAACAGCGTCGCCGAGTAGTACGGCACCCGCGGCGTGCCAGGCGTCAGCTCGGCCAGCGCCTCGGCCAGATCGTCCAGAACAGAATCGACCTGCGGGCTGTGTGAGGCGACGTCGACGGCGACCTCCCGGGCCAGCACGTCGCGCTCTTCCCACGCCGCGACGAGTTCGCGCACGGTGGCGGTGGAGCCGCCGACCACGGTGGATCGTGGTGCGGCGACGACGGCGATCACCACGTCTTTGATGCCGCGGCGGGCCAGTTCCTCCCGGACTAGTTGAGCGGGCAGTTCCACCGCCGCCATCGCGCCCGCACCGGCGAGCCGTACGCACAACCGGGAGCGCCGGCAAATCACCCGGACGCCGTCTTGGAGCGACAGCGCTCCGGCCACGACGGCGGCCGACACTTCGCCCAGAGAATGCCCGATCACCGCGCCGGGCCGCACCCCGTGCGACTCCATCGCCGCGGCCAGCGCGACTTGCATGACGAACAGGGTCGGCTGCACCCGGTCGATGCCGGTCACCGTCTGGGGCGCCGTGAGGGCTCGCGTCACCGAGAATCCGGATTCGGCTGCGATCAGAGGCTCTGCCGCGGCTACGGTGGCGGCGAAGACGGGTTCACCGGCCAGCAGGTCGGCACCCATCGCCGCCCACTGTGAACCCTGCCCGGAGAACACCCACACCGGGCCGCGGTCGTCGAGGCCGACCGCGGGGTGCGCCGGGTCGTCGCCGGCGGCGAAGTCCCGCAAAGCCCGCAACAGGTCGGCGTGGTCCTGGGCGATCAACGCCTTGCGCACCGGCCGGTGGCCGCGCCGGCGCGCCAGGGTATACGCCAAATCCGTTGTCGCTGTCTGTGTTTCGGCTAGCCAGTGCGCCAGCCGGTGCGCTGTCTGCCGCAATGCTCCGGCGGAGGTCGCCGAGAGTGCGAACAGCCGCGCGGATGACTCGTCGTGGGGTGGCGGCGCCGGGCAGGGCGGCGCCTGTTCGAGGATGGCGTGCGCGTTGGTCCCCGACATGCCGTACGACGACACCGCTGCGCGGCGCGGCACCGAACCGGCACGGCTCGGCCACGGCGTCACCTGCTGCGGAACAAAGAGCCCGGTATTGATGTCGGCGAGTGCGTCGGGGAGCCGCGTGAAGTGGGCCATCGGTGGTATCACGCCGTGCCGCAGCGACAGAATCGCTTTGATGATGCCGACCACACCGGCGGCCGCCTCGGTGTGGCCGAGATTGCTCTTGACCGAACCGACCGCGCAGGCATTCCCATTGGCGCCGTAAACACTTGCCAAGCTGCGGAATTCAACCGGATCACCCACCGGCGTGCCGGTGCCGTGGGCCTCGATCAGGCCGACGCTGTCGGGCTCGATTCCGGCTGCCGCCAACGCCGACCTGTAGGCCGCCGCCTGTGCCGCCCCCGAAGGGGCCGTGATGGTGCCGGTGTGTCCATCCTGATTGATCGCGGTACCCCGCAGCACCGCCAGAACGCGGTCACCGTCGCGCAGCGCGTCCGGCAGCCGCTTCAAGACCACCACCGCGCAGGCCTCGGACCGGACGAACCCGTCGGCCTCCGCGTCGAACGTGCGGCAACGCCCGGTGGGGGACAGCATGCCCTGTCCGGACGCCGATGCGAACATCTGCGGTTCCAGCATCACCATGCAGCCGCCTGCCAGGGCCAGGTCACTCTCCCGCTCGTGCAGACTGCGGCAGGCCAGGTGTACGGCTACCAGGCTTGACGAGCACGCGGTGTCCACCGTGAGCGACGGACCGCGCAGCCCCAGCGCATACGACACCCGCCCGGAGGCCATGCTCAACGCGGTCCCGGTGAAGCCGTAGGGGTCGCCCAGGGCGCCCGCCGCGTCGGTGACGTGGGCGTAGTCGTCATGGCACATGCCGACGAAAACACCGGTCAGCGAGTTGTCGAGGGAATGCGGCGGCATGCCGGCGTGTTCGACGGCTTCCCACGAGACCTGCATCAACAGGCGATGCTGCGGGTCGATAGCCGTCGCTTCGCGCTCACCGATGCCGAAGAACTCCGGATCGAAACCGGCGACGTCGGTCAGGAAACCACCCCAACGCGACACCGACCGGCCCGGCACGCCCGGTTCGGGGTCGTAGTACTCGCCGGCGTCCCAACGGCCCTCTGGAATTTCGGTGACAAGGTCATCTCCGTGCAGCAGCGCGTCCCACAACGCGTCCGGGCAATCGATGCCGCCGGGCAGGCGGCATGCCATGCCGACAACGGCCACCGCGGTGACCTTTTGCTGATCCACCGTCGCCTCACCTCGATCGCTCGATCGTCATTGGCCGGGTTCGACGCCATCCTGCCTGTCCGACAACCTGTGATCGGGGAGCAACGCGCCGACGGTTTCGGATATCGGGACGGCGCGGCCCGACTTCGGCCATACATACCAGCTGAGCCGCGCCTGGCCGAGTAATGTTCGGAGCTGTGGTTGGCTCATCGATCCCGATGCGTTTCTGAGCGGTCCGCATGACCGAACAGCCCGCCCGGATCCCGCCGCTGCCCGTTGACGAGGCCAGGGCCGCCGCCGACGAGGCCGGCGTCCCCGACTACATGGCCGAACTCAGCATCTTTCAGGTGCTGCTGCATCACCCGCGATTGGCGGGGGTTTTCAACGACCTGCTCGCCACCATGCTTTGGCACGGCGCGCTGGACCGTAGATTGCGCGAATTGGTGATCATGCGGATCGGTTGGCTCACGCGCTGCACCTACGAGTGGACTCAGCACTGGCGGGTCGCCTCGGGCCTGGGGGTGTCCGACGAGGATTTACTCGGCGTACGAGATTGGGCGGGCCACAACGGGTTTGGGGCCATCGAGCGAGCGGTGTTGGCGGCGACCGACGACGTTGTGCGCGACGGTGTGGTCAGCGCCACGAGCTGGGCCGCCTGCCAGCGCGAATTGGGTGGCGACAGAACGGTTCTCATCGAGCTCGTCACGGCGATCGGAGCATGGCGGATGGTCGCCTCGATTCTGCAGAGTCTCCAGGTCCCACTGGAGGAAGGGGTTTCGCCCTGGCCGCCGGACGGCACGGCGCCCGCAACGGCGTAGCGTCGGCGAAATGCGAACCAGAGTTGCCGAGATGCTCGGCGTTGAGTTTCCGATCTGCGCATTCAGCCACTGTCGTGACGTCGTCGCCGCGGTGACCAATGCGGGGGGCTTCGGGGTGCTCGGGGCCACCGCTCACAGCCCCAAGCGGCTGGAGAGCGAACTGACCTGGATCGAAGAGCAGACCCACGGCAAACCCTACGGGGTGGATCTGCTGCTGCCGCCCAAATACGTCGGCGCCGAAACCGGTGGCGTCAGTGCCGGGCAGGCCCAGGGCCTGCTGCCCGAAGAACATCGCGCGTTCGTCGACGAGATTTTGACCCGCTACGGCGTGGCTCCGCACGCCGAGTCGGAGCGGGCGGTCAGAGGCGGCCTCAATATCTCGCCCAAGAGCTACGAACCGCTGTTGGAGGTGGCCTTCGCCCACAACATCCGATTGATCGCCAGCGCGCTCGGACCGCCACCGCACGACCTGGTCGAACGGGCGCACGGCCATGACGTGCTGGTGGCAGCGCTGGCCGGCACGACCGCCCACGCCCGGCGGCACGCGGCGGCCGGGGTGGACCTGATCGTCGCGCAGGGAACCGAGGCAGGTGGACATACCGGCGAGGTCGCGACGATGGTGCTGGTTCCTGAAGTGGTGGATGCTGTCGCGCCGACGCCAGTGCTGGCTGCGGGCGGGATCGCGCGGGGACGCCAGATTGCCGCAGCGCTGGCCCTGGGCGCTGAGGGAGTGTGGTGCGGATCGGTGTGGCTGACGACCGAGGAGGCAGAGACCGCGCCGGTGGTGAAGGACAAATTCCTGGCCGCGACGTCGTCGGACACGGTGCGGTCACGATCCTTGACCGGCAAGCCGGCCCGCATGCTGCGCACCGCCTGGACCGATGAATGGGACCGCCCCGACACGCCGAACCCGCTCGGGATGCCGCTGCAGACGGCACTGGTCACCGACTCCCAGGTGCGCATCAATCAGGCTGCCGCCCACCCTGGTGCCAAGGCGCGTGAGTTGGCGACCTACTTCGTCGGTCAGGTGGTCGGCTCGCTGGACCGGGTCCGGCCGACGCGCGCGGTGGTCCTCGACATGGTTGAGGAGTACATCGACACGATCGGCCGCCTCAGCGATATGACATAGGAAACACACAGCAGAACGTAACCTGGCGATCGGCTCGGGGTGCTGCGCGTTTTCGCAGGTCAGACGCGCTATTGCTGAGCAACAGCTGTGGGCGTGCGTAGCGAAAGCATAAAGATGCCGAAAGTGAGGGGTGCCGCGTTGACCGGGGGTCACGAGTCGTGCATTATCGGTCTGGCAAGCACCTCGTTAGGTGAGGCGGCTACACCGAACACAGGCCACTGACCCCGAACGTCGAAAGACGCCCCGGGTCAGGACAGCTCTTCCCGGCTTAAGGGTTGGGCCCAGGTGGCTTCCGGTTCGACCGGACACGTCGGGTAGTGCCAAAGCTCTGACGAGAGGGGTGCGGATTTCCGGCGGACCGCCGGCATTCTGTTCTCCTTGTGCGCGCATCAGATCACGCGAATACCCGCGTGGGTCGTGACCGAGAGGAGGTGAGGGACGCATGAGTTCCAGTGGCAGTCCGGGTCGATATCCGGGCGCAGTTTCGTCCCTGACCGATCTTCGGCGCGACATTCTCGGCTGATCCCCAGCCCAGACTCCACGTCGGAACCGTTGTGGGACGGGACTTCCCAAGATTCTTTTGAGGTCCACCTGTCAACGTTTCATCCGAGGAGGCGATCATGACCGCTGCACTGTACGACGAAGTAGTTACCGTTACCGCTGCGCCCAAGCTGCACCTGGTGCGTGACGTCCCGACGGCCCCGGCGCCCAAGAAGGCCCGCCGCACCGAAGAGGTACTCGCGGCCGGCGGTGACCCGCTGGTGGCCGGTGCTGCCCGCTTGCTGAACATTCCGATCCGGCACATGTATGCCGCGCTGTGGCGCATCGGTGTGCTCGAAGTCCACGCCTGACGCCCATGGAAAGCGCGTTACCCGGCACTCCCAGGGGTTAGCCGACCGCAGGTGCGCCTGCGGCGGGCCAGCCCCTGGGAGTGCTCGGTCGCAAGAGATGCGGCCGTCCCCCGCAAGGGTTGCGACCCGCAGCACCCGGCTGCGCCGGGTTTGCGATCGCACCCGCAGCACCCGGCTGTGCCGGGTTTGCGATCGCAACCGGGGTCCAAGGGTTGCGACCCGCTGCACCCGGCTGCGCCGGGTTTGCGATCGCAACCGGGGTCCAAGGGTTGCGACCCGCTGCACCCGGCTGCGCCGGGTTTGCGATCGCAACTAGAATCAAATCCACCAGCGTCGATCCGGCCATCACCGAGGAGCTTTCGGAAGAACAGCCACACCGGCCCAGTAGAACCGAACGGGCAGGCCCGTCACAGCCTTTGCGAGTGGTCACGCGTCAGCGTGGCAAGCGGGGTGGTACCGCGGCGTTCGCGCAACCAGCGCATCCGTCGTCCCCGTGCCTGGACTGTTGAGGCACCGGAGACTGCGCACGTGACCAACCACGCTGAACGCGACGCCGAACGCACGGCCTACCCGAAACTGGCTGGCGGGGCACCCGATTTCCCGGTGCTCGAGCTTGAGGTGCTCGACTACTGGTTCCGCGACGACACGTTCCGGGCCAGCATCGCCCGTCGGGAGGGGGCGCCGGAGTACGTGTTCTACGACGGGCCTCCGTTCGCCAACGGACTGCCGCACTACGGGCATCTGCTGACCGGCTATGTCAAAGACATCGTGCCGCGTTACCGCACCATGCGAGGCGACAAGGTAGAGCGCCGATTCGGTTGGGACACACACGGTTTGCCCGCCGAGCTGGAGGTCGAGCGCCAGCTGGGTATCACCGACAAATCTCAGATCGACTCGATGGGCATTGCCGCCTTCAACGACGCGTGCCGTGCCTCGGTGCTGCGTTACACCGACGAATGGCAGCAATATGTGACCCGCCAGGCACGCTGGGTCGACTTCGACCACGACTACAAGACGCTTGACCTCAGCTACATGGAGTCGGTGATCTGGGCGTTCAAACAGCTGTGGGACAAGGGTTTGGCCTATGAGGGCTACCGGGTGCTCCCGTACTGCTGGCGCGACGAGACACCGCTGTCCAATCACGAACTGCGGATGGACGACGACGTCTACCAGAGCCGCCAGGATCCGGCTCTCACCGTCGGCCTCAAGGTCGTGGGCGGCGATCTCGACGGCGCTTATCTGCTGGTCTGGACCACGACGCCCTGGACACTGCCGTCAAACCTGGCCGTGGCGGTGAATCCGGAAGTGAACTATGTCCAGGTGCAATCCGGTGATCGGCGTTTCGTACTGGCCGAGGCGCGGCTGGCCGCATATGCCCGCGAACTCGGGGAGGACCCCGAGGTACTCGGAACGTACCGTGGTACCGACCTGTTGGGCACTCGGTACCTGCCGCCGTTCGCCTACTTCATGGACTCGCCCAAGGCTTTTCAGGTGTTGTCCGCCGACTTCGTCACCACCGAGGACGGCACCGGGCTGGTGCACATGGCACCCGCCTACGGCGAAGACGACATGGCGACCACCGACCCCGTCGGCATCGTGCCGGTCACACCGGTCGACGCCAAGGGCCGCTTCGACGCGACGGTCCCGGACTATCAGGGACAGCACGTCTTTGACGCCAACCCGAAGATCATCCGCGACCTGAAAAGCCGGAACGGCCCGGCCGCGGTGAACGGGGCGGTGTTGCTGCGCCACGAGACGTATGAACACCCGTATCCGCACTGCTGGCGCTGCCGCAACCCGCTGATCTACCGAGCGGTCTCATCGTGGTTCGTGCGGGTCACCCAGTTCCGTGACCGCATGGTGGAACTCAACCAGCAAATCACCTGGTATCCCGAACACGTGAAGGACGGTCAGTTCGGTAAGTGGTTGCAAGGTGCCCGTGATTGGTCGATCTCACGAAACCGCTACTGGGGCACGCCGATTCCGGTGTGGAAATCTGACAACCCCGACTACCCTCGGATCGACGTGTACGGCAGCATCGACGAACTGGAACGCGACTTCGGTGTGCGGCCGGACAATCTGCACCGCCCCTACATCGACGAGCTCACGCGGTCCAACCCCGACGATCCGACCGGGGCCAGTACCATGCGCCGGATCCCGGATGTACTCGACGTGTGGTTCGATTCCGGCTCCATGCCGTACGCCCAGGTGCACTACCCGTTCGAGAACCGGGACTGGTTCGACGGCCACTATCCGGGCGACTTCATCGTCGAATACATCGGCCAGACCCGCGGCTGGTTCTACACGCTGCATGTGCTGGCCACCGCGTTGTTCGACCGGCCTTCGTTCAAAACCTGTGTGGCACACGGCATCGTGCTGGGGTCGGACGGCCAGAAGATGAGCAAGTCGCTGCGCAACTACCCCGATGTGACCGAGGTGTTCGACCGCGACGGCTCGGACGCCATGCGCTGGTTCCTGATGGCCTCGCCGATCCTGCGCGGCGGCAACCTGATCGTCACCGAACAGGGCATCCGCGATGGCGTGCGGCAAGTGTTGTTGCCGTTCTGGAACGCCTACACTTTTCTGGCCCTGTACGCACCGAAAGTCGGTGTTTGGCGCGCTGATTCGACCCATGTGCTGGACCGCTACATCCTGGCAAAGCTCGCGGTGCTGCGCGACGACCTGACCGCGTCGCTAGACGTCTGCGACATCTCCGGTGCCTGCGAGCAGCTGCGGCAGTTCACCGAGGCGCTGACGAACTGGTATGTGCGACGGTCACGTTCACGGTTCTGGGTGGAAGACGCCGACGCCATCGACACGCTGCACACGGTGCTGGAGGTGACCGCGCGGCTGGCCGCGCCGCTGCTGCCGCTGACCACGGAGATGATCTGGCGTGGGCTGACCGGCGGGCGTTCGGTGCACCTGACGGACTGGCCGCGGGCGGGTGAACTGCCCGCCGACCCCGGCCTGGTTGCCGCGATGGACCAGGTCCGCGAGGTGTGCTCGGCGGCGTCGTCGCTGCGGAAGGCCAAGAAGCTGAGGGTGCGGTTACCGCTGCCGAAACTGATTGTGGCCGTGGAGAATCCGGCGCAGTTGCAGCCGTTCACCGAGCTGATCGGCGACGAGCTCAACGTCAAGCAGGTTGAGCTGACCGACGCGATCGACACGTACGGCCGGTTTGAGCTCACGGTCAACGCGCGGGTCGCCGGCCCGCGGCTGGGCAAGGACGTGCAGGCGGCCATCAAAGCGGTGAAGGCGGGGCAAGGTGTGCTGAACCCGGACGGCACCCTGACGGCCGGGCCCGCGGTACTGCAACCCGAGGAGTACAGCTCGCGATTGGTGGCGGCGGACCCGGAATTCACCGCAGCGCTCCCCGGCGGCGCGGGGCTTGTGGTGCTTGACGGTACCGTTACCCCGGAACTGGAGGCCGAGGGCTGGGCGAAGGACCGCATCCGTGAACTGCAGGAGCTGCGCAAGGCAACCGGGCTGGAGGTGTCCGATCGCATCGCCGTGGTGATGTCGGTGCCCGAGCAGCGAGCCGAGTGGGCGATCACGCATCGTGACCTGATCGCCGGCGAGATCCTGGCGACCAGCTTCGAATTCGGCGAACCCGTGGAC
Organism: Mycobacterium sp. ML4; assembly: GCF_054515735.1. Classification (NCBI taxonomy): domain Bacteria; kingdom Bacillati; phylum Actinomycetota; class Actinomycetes; order Mycobacteriales; family Mycobacteriaceae; genus Mycobacterium; species Mycobacterium sp. ML4. The sequence continues at coordinate 159,069 of NZ_JBTNSY010000011.1, read as the reverse complement.
GGTGTCGACATCGGCGACGGTGTGCGGGTGGCGATGTCGCGCGCCGCGCGTTAGGGGGCGGCGGCCAGGGTCGTGCCGCCCCGAGAGCCGTATGGGGATCTCAGCGCTACAGCAGGCCGCCAGTAGAGGCGGCGTCGTCGGCGACCCCGGCACGGTCGGTCAGGGCAACAGCGGGGGTAGGCCCGGCAACGCCGGCAGACTCGGCAGGGTCGGCAAGCCCAGCCCGCCGAGCCCGGCCAGCACCGACCCCAGGTCCGGCAACGCCGGCAGCCCGGGCAGCAAGTCTCCCACCGACGGCAGACCAGGCACCACAGGCAGCCCGGGCAGCACTACCTGGGGCGTGGGAAGGAGGGGATTGGGCAGTGGCGCTGCGCCGATCGCCTCTGCCAGTCGCTGAGGCGCATAGAGCAGCAGCCCGGGCAATATCCCGCCGGTCGGCGTACCGCCGAGCGGGACGGACACCAGCGGCGGCGTGGTCAACAGCGGATTGACCATCAGGGTGTTCACCGACAACGGGGTGAGAATCCCGCCGACCGGGATACTCGCCGTCACCGGCACGGTGATCGAACCGACGTTGCCAACAAGGGGCAAATTGACCCCCGGCAGCCCCAGGCTCAGCATGACCTGCCCGTTCAGAAAACCATTCGTAACGACAGCAGGCGCGGTGAGTACCGCAACGGCAGCTCCGAAGGCGTCGCCGCGTTGTACCGCGCTACTGAAAGCCGACGCGACCGAGGCAAGCGCACTACCTGTGGTGATGGGTGACCCGATGGCGTCAATGCCCAGCGCGATCGGCAAGCCGAAGAATGCGGCACCGACTTGCAGCGGGTCGAGGTTCGCGCCGATCGAGTATGAGAAATCGGTCAGCGTCGCGAAGACGTTGAACGCGTTTTGTCCGATTCGGCCCGGTATCGCGGCGATGGGTGCGAGGTCGGTCAGGATTTGGCCGGCACCGAATCCGGCGCTCAAGTGTTGGCCCGCGGTCGCCAGTGACGTGGCGATGATGTTTCCGTAACCGGCCTGGTTGGTGATGAATTGGCGCAAGAACGGGAATGGGTTGGCGGCCAAGCCATTACCGAGACTTTGCAGATTGTTGATGGTGTTGGTGAAGAGTGCCTCGTAGGGGCCGGTGATAGCGGCCAGGCTCGGGGGAGTGGCGCCGGGCGCCGGCGCGAATATGCCGGGCAGCAGCGACGGCAGGGAGGGCAGACCGAGACCCCCCAACAGTCCGCCGCCGCTGACCAATCCACCGACAGCGCCCAACGGACCGCCGGGATTGCCTAATCCGCCGGTGAGCCCGTCCAGGATCGAGGCCGCAGGGGCGGCAGTTGCCGCGTTCGCCAGGAGCAGTTCGGCTATCGCGGCTTCGGAACCCAGATATGCCCCCGCGCCGGCGCCGAGGGCCCGGGCGAACTCCGCATGGAAGGCCTGCGTCCGTGCACTGATCGCCTGATATTCCGCTCCCAGATCGTCGAACAGCGCGGCGATGGCGTTCGACACTTCGTCTGCGGCCGCCGGTGCGATATTGGTGGTGAATCCGGCAACGGAATGGGACGCGTCAGATATTGCGGCGCGTAAGCCCGCGAGATCCTCGGCTGCGACCTGTACCCACTCCGGCGTAATGACAACTGACATAGTCATCTCCCCGACCCTGGTGCGATTACGCGGTATTTCGGTAACGCGGGGGATCGCCGAGTTTGCCGTTATTAAACATGCGTAAATGCTAATGCGTTTGTTTTGTGACGCCGGTCCGTTTCCCGGCACTCGGTGTCGCATTCTCGACGCGCGTGATTCTGTTGACGAATGACCCGCGGCATCGGCCTTTTTCACGGTGAATGAACCGGTAGAAGCGGTGCCGAGACGGCGTGGCCGCAGTGCGTAGCGATAAACCCCCGCAATAGCATCGATGACCGTGGAGTCCCGTTGGGTGCTGCACCTGGACATGGACGCGTTTTTCGCATCCGTGGAACAACTCACCCGGCCGACCCTGCGAGGGCGTCCGGTCCTGGTGGGCGGCTTGGGTGGACGTGGGGTGGTGGCGGGGGCCAGCTACGAATCGCGGGTGTTCGGAGCCCGTTCGGCGATGCCGATGCACCAGGCCCGCCGACTTGTGGGGGTGAGCGCGGTGGTGTTGCCGCCGCGCGGGGTGGTCTACGGCGTCGCGAGCCGGCGCGTCTTCGACACCGTGCGCAGCCTGGTCCCCGTCGTCGAGCAACTGTCGTTCGACGAGGCATTCGGGGAGCCGTCGCAACTTGCCGGGGCGTCGGCTGCCGACGCGGAGGAATTCTGCGAACGGCTGCGGCGGCGGGTCCGCGAAGAGACGGGTCTGGTTGCCTCGGTGGGCGCAGGTTCGGGCAAACAGATCGCCAAGATCGCCTCCGGCCTGGCCAAGCCCGACGGTATCCGGGTGGTCCGCCGCGCCGACGAGCGGCTACTACTCGAGGGTCTGCCGGTGCGGCGGCTGTGGGGGATCGGCCCGGTTGCCGAGGAGAAGCTGCACCGACTCGGCATTGAGACCATCGGGCAGCTGGCCTCGCTGACCGACGCGGAGGTGGCCAACATTCTGGGCGCGACCATCGGACCGGCGCTGCACCGGCTGGCCCGCGGCATCGACGACCGCCCGGTCGCCGAACGCGGCGAAGCCAAACAGATCAGCGCCGAGTCCACTTTCGCCGCCGACCTGACCACCCTGGACCAGTTGCGCGAGGCGATCGAACCGATTGCCGAGCACGCACACCGGCGGCTGGTCAAAGACGGTCGCGGCGCGCGCACGGTGACGGTGAAGCTGAAGAAGTCCGACATGAGCACGCTGACCCGCTCGGCGACGCTGCCCTACGCGACGGCCGAAGCCAGCGCCCTGGTGGCGGTGGCTCGCAGGCTGTTGCTGGATCCGCTACAGATCGGCCCCATTCGCCTTCTGGGCGTTGGATTTTCAGGTCTCAGCGATGTGCGGCAGGAATCGTTGTTTCCCGAGCTGGATCTGTCACCCGAGGCGGAGGCCCACCAGGATTTCGAGACGATGCGCGCCGCACCGCTCACCGGACCGGACGTCTCGTCGTGGCGGATCGGCGACGACGTCGCGCACCGCGAATTCGGACACGGCTGGGTGCAGGGCGCGGGCCACGGCGTGGTCACCGTCCGGTTCGAGACCCGCAGTTCGGGACCGGGACCGGCGCGCACCTTTCCCGTCGCCGACGCCGAACTCACAGCGGCCAACCCGGTCGACAGCCTGGACTGGCCCGACTACCTCGGTGAACTCGCTAAGCACGAACCGGACACGGTGGCGCCGCCGTCAACCCCAGCGGCGGAGGACGTCGTCAACGGGTAGCCCGACCGTCAGCGCCGCCATCACCAGGACCCGAGCCTGCGACGGTGCCAGCTGGGGCACCATCACCGCGCCCGCTTCCACCAGGTCATACCCGGGGCCGTACCCCGCACTGACCCGGCCGCTGGGCACCCGCGTAGAGACCGCGACCACTACGCCGTCGCGGCAGAGGCGACGAACCCCCTCGACCACCGCGGCCCCGGTGTTGCCCGATCCCAATGCTTCAAGGACCACCCCTCGCGCACCTGCCACCGCGAAGGCGTCCAGCGCCACCGCGTCACTGCCCAGGTAGGCCGCGGCGATGTCGACCCGCGGTGCCGTCGCGGCGCTCAACTCGCCGAGGAACGGACGCACCTTGGGCCCGGCCAGGCTGACGCCTCCGGCCGCTGTCCCCAGCAGATGCCCGGCGAAACCGCTCAGGTCCTGGGTCGCCGCCTTCCGCAGACCCAGCGGCTGCAAAACCCGACCGGCGAAACAGACCACCACCCCAAGGCCTCGGGCTTCCCGGCTGGCCGCCAGGGTGAGCGCGTCGCGCAGGTTTGCCGGTCCATCCGCGTCGGGAGCGTCGGCGCTGCGCATCGCTCCGGTCAGCACGACCGGGGCCGCTCCGTCGTACCCCAGCTCCAACCACAGCGCGGTTTCCTCGATGGTGTCGGTGCCGTGGGTGATGACAATTCCCGCGGCGCCGTCGTCGATCGCGGTGAGCACCGCCGCGCGGATCCGGTCCCAGTCGGTCGTGACCAGTTCGGAGCTGTCGACCGCCATCAGGTCGACGACGTCGACCTCGAATGCCTGACCGAGACCGCTGGTGAGCCGCGCCCCGCGGTGAACGGGCCGGCGGACGCCGTCGGCGCCCGTGGCGGTCGAGATCGTGCCTCCGGTGGTGATGACGGTGATGCGGGCCATGAGTGGATCATCCCGCACGCGGGGCAGCCCCCTCCGCGTGCGGGCGAACTACGCCCACTAGTGGATGATGGTGGGGTGCCCGACGAACCAACAGGATCCGCCGATCCGGTCACTTCACCCGTTGAGGCCACCACACCGCCGGGGCCGCCGCGGCGCCTGCGTCTGCTCCTGTCGGTGGCAGGTGTCGTGCTCGCGCTGGACATCATCACCAAGGTTCTGGCGGTTAAACTGCTGCCGCCCGGTCAGCCGGTGTCCATCATCGGCGACACCGTCACCTGGACCCTGGTACGCAACTCCGGCGCCGCATTCTCGATGGCGACCGGATACACCTGGGTGCTGACCCTCATCGCGACCGGCGTCGTCGTCGGCATCTTCTGGATGGGACGGCGGCTGGTCTCGCCGTGGTGGGCGCTGGGCCTGGGCATGATCCTTGGCGGCGCGATGGGCAACCTGGTCGATCGCTTCTTCCGGGCGCCCGGGCCGCTGCGCGGCCACGTGGTCGACTTCCTGTCGGTCGGATGGTGGCCGGTGTTCAACGTCGCCGACCCGTCGGTGGTAGGCGGCGCCATTCTGCTCGTCGTACTCTCCATCTTCGGCTTCGATTTCGACAAGGTGGGTCGGCGAAAGTCCAACGGGGCCAACGAGGACCAAGACGCAATTGACTGACCGCTCGATGACCGTCCCGGACGGGTTGGCGGGCATGCGCGTCGACGCCGGTCTGGCCCGCCTGCTCGGACTGTCCCGCAGTGCCGCGGCGGCCATCGCCGAAGACGGCGGTGTCGAACTAGACGGTGTGACCGCAGGCAAATCGGACCGCCTGAACGCCGGCGCATGGTTGCAGGTGCGGCTGCCGGAACCGCCGAAGCCGCCGGAGAACACGCCGGTCGATATCGAGGGCATGACGATTCTCTATTCCGACGACGACATCGTCGCGGTCGACAAGCCCGCGGCCGTGGCTGCCCACGCCTCGGTCGGCTGGACCGGGCCCACGGTGCTCGGCGGCCTGGCGGCGGCGGGCTACCGGATCACCACGTCCGGTGTGCACGAGCGTCAGGGGATCGTGCACCGCCTGGACGTGGGCACCTCTGGGGTGATGGTGGTAGCGATCTCCGAACGCGCCTACACCGTGCTCAAGCGGGCGTTCAAACAGCGCACGGTGGAAAAGCGCTATCACGCATTGGTGCAAGGCCATCCGGACCCGTCCAGCGGAACCATCGACGCGCCGATCGGCCGCCACCCCGGCCCGGAATGGAAGTTCGCGGTCACCAGGGACGGCCGGCACAGCATCACGCACTACGACACCATGGAAGCGTTCGTCGCCGCCAGCCTGCTCGACGTGCACCTGGAAACCGGCCGCACCCATCAGATTCGGGTGCACTTCTCCGCGCTCCACCATCCCTGCTGCGGCGACCTCGTCTACGGCGCCGACCCCAAGCTCGCGAAAAGGCTTGGCCTGGAACGCCAGTGGCTGCACGCACGATCGCTGGCCTTCGCGCATCCGGCCGACGGCCGGCGGATAGAGATCGTCAGTCCCTACCCGGCCGATCTGCAACACGCCCTGGACGTGCTACGCGCTGAGGGCTGACGGCCCGGCCTTACGGGCCGCCGGCAGCCGCGATCGGGTCATGCAGTTCGCGCAGCAGCGATCAATACGGTTCGGCGGTCAAATCCGGCAACGTCCAGATCAGCGTGCACCGCAAAGCTCACCGACCAGCTCCTGGGACCGGCGCTTGGTCAGCGTCGTCGCTGCGGCGAGCCCGCCGCGACCAAGTCCCCGTCCCGCGGCTTCTGCTGCGCCCGTTCGATTTTCGGCTCGCGACGGGATCATGCAAGTCTTCGACCGATCCCTCACTGGGTGTGACAGACGAACTTGGTGCCGCTGAGGTCCAGAGTGACCTCGCCCTGATGCTCCCAATACTCCGATCCCTGCCGGCCGTACCGGGCGCCGCTGCCCGACGGCTGGATAAACAGGATGACGCGCACACCCTTCCAGTCCAGTACCGCGGTCTTCGGGTCGAGCTGATTGTAAAACTGCGCGGTCAGCGTGCCGGCGTCGGCGGGGCAGTTGAAGCTGACGACCGGTGGCGCCACCGTGGCAGGGTCAGCGATAGCCAACTCGACCAGCCGTGTCTGATAGGCCTCCAGCACGCAAGTCCGGGCCTCGGTGAAATCGGCGCAGCCATCGCGGGTCGTCGCGAACGCGTTCTGCGCGGTGCTCAGGGTGGCCTGGTCGGCACCTGGCCGGGTCAGCGCCTGCTGATAGGCGGCCTGTAGCCGACGGTCCAGTCCGGTCAGCTGCGGGTCGTCGCAGACCAACTGCTGCGCCTTGTTCGCCGGTTTGGCGCAGTCGAATGTCATTGCCGGCGCGGCCGGCGCAGCTGTTGTGGTCGATGCAGAGGCGCTGGACGGCACCGCCCGGGATCCTCCTGACCCGCCGTCGCAGGCACTGACGAACAGCACGGACAGGATAACGACCACCATTCTCATACCTGCTGACTACCGGGTCACAGGGATGAGCGCCCCTGCGACACGCCGTCGGAGGCCGGTCAGACTTTCGCCGAGCAGCTTTGGCCGGACGCGGTCGGCGGCCGGTCCCGCGATCGCGCCCAAGATCTCAGGTACAGCGTCGCCGAGGACACCCGCTGCGGTCAGCGCGTCACCCAAATGCCCTGCGACCAGGCCGAAGTGATTCATGGCGGCTCCGCTCCTCGGGCACCTGCCTGATCGGTGTGCCGGTTGAGGGCTCCGGACAATCCAGGGCGGCACCGGTGAATTCCGAGGGTTGTTCACCGGCTCGCGCTTGCGAAAACGTGACGGCAGTTCATGTAATCATGCGTCCACCGCCGAATTGCACGACCATCAGGACCGAATTGCTGGGCCGTGAGAGCGTGACACGGCGCGGGTTGCATTGTGTGGCAACACCTGGCGCCGGGTGGCGGGCGCCCCCGAATGATCTGAACAGCCAATCCGTATATCTATTCACCCGTTGATGTCCTAGGTTGGCTTCATGGCTCACTGTCACATCGTCCACACCGCCATCAGGAGCAACTGCCGATGAATCTTGGTGACCTTACAAACCTGGTCGAAAAGCCCTTGGCGGCAGTGTCGAGCATCATCAACACCCCGAACTCGGCGGGGCGGTACCGGCCGTTTTATCTGAGGAACTTGCTCGACGCGGTACAGGGCCGCAAGCTCAGCGACGCGGTCAACGGAAAAACTGTCCTCATCACTGGCGGATCGTCGGGCATCGGTGAGGCAGCCGCGCACAAAATCGCCGAGGCCGGGGGCACCGTGGTGCTGGTGGCGCGCACCCTGGAGAACCTGGAAAAGGTCGCCGACGACATACGCGCCAAAGGCGGCACCGCGCACGTTTATCCGTGCGACCTTTCCGACCTGGACGCGATCGCGGAGATGGCCGACCAGGTACTGAAGGATCTGGGTGGCGTCGACATCCTGATCAACAACGCCGGACGCTCGATCCGGCGCTCACTCGCGCTGTCCTACGACCGCATCCATGACTATCAACGCACCATTCAGCTGAATTATCTGGGTGCGGTCCAGCTCATCCTGAAATTCATCCCCGGCATGCGCGAGCGTGGCTTCGGGCACATCGTCAACGTCTCGTCGGTGGGCGTCCAGACGCGCGCGCCACGCTTCGGGGCCTACATCGCCAGCAAGGCCGCGCTGGACAGCTTGTGTGACGCCCTGCAAGCCGAAACTGTCAGCGACAACGTTCGATTCACCACCGTGCACATGGCCCTGGTGCGAACCCCGATGATCAGCCCGACCACCATGTACGACAGCTTCCCGACCCTGACACCAGATCAGGCGGCCGGCGTGATCACCGACGCCTTGATTCACCGGCCGCGGCGGGCGAGTTCGCCGTTCGGACAGTTCGCCGCACTCGCAGACGCCGTCAACCCGGCGGTCATGGACCGGGTGCGCAACCGGGCCTTCGGCATGTTCGATGACTCCTCAGCCGCCAAAGGCAGCGAAAAGACCAGCGGGTCAACAGATCTCGACAAGCGGAGCGAAACCTTCCTGCAGGCGACCAGAGGGATCCATTGGTGACGCCGTGAGCCTTCCTAAGCCGGGCAAGCAGACCACCGTGGTCATCACCGGTGCCTCGTCCGGAATCGGAACCGAGTTGGCGAAGGGCTTGGCGCGCCGGGGCTTTCCGCTCATGCTGGTCGCCCGGCGCCGTAAACGTCTCGACGAGCTTGCCGGGCAACTACGGGAGAGCGACGGGGTCGACGTCGAGGTCTTGCCTCTGGACCTTTCGGGCCAAGCTCGCCGATCGGTTGAGCACCGATCCGATCGCCGGACTGTGCAACAGCGCTGGCTTCGGGACCAGCGGTCGCTTCTACGAGCTGCCGGCCGAACGCGACAGCGAACAGGTCACCCTCAACGCCCTGGTGTTGCTGGAGCTCACCCGGGCCGTGCTGCCGGGCATGGTGGAACGCGGTGGCGGTGCCGTGCTCAACATCGCCTCGATAGCCGGTTTCCAGCCGATGCCTTTTCAAGCTGCGCGGCGGCCCCAGCCACTGAACGCTGACCCTAGTTGCTCGGCGCGATCTTGAGCACGTGGCCCGGATTGACGACGCGGTCGTTCTTGTCCAGTTCGGGAAGGGTGGCGGCGTAGAGGTTGTCCGCGGGATCGAACGCCACGCTGTAGGACCGCGCGGGCAACGGGATGGAGATCGGGTTCGTCGATCCGGCCGGCAGCTCGGACATCCGGGCCTTGTACCCGTCTGTGATGAACACGTTTCCGGCTGAGTCGAACGCGGTGTGTCGCGGCTCGATGAGGCCGGTGGTGAAGACCTCGGTGGGCGTCGTGGTGCCGGCCGCAAGCCTGAGGACACGGCCTTTGCCTGAGCTCCTGTTGCCGGCGGCGACGTACACGTCGCCGTGTTTGTCGACGGCGATTCCGCGGGGCATGTACAGATCGGGGAACGACAGGTCCGTCGGCCTGGTGTCGCCGGGGACAAGCTTCTTCACGCCGTACCGCAGGGCTTCGTCGCCGGCGAGCGGACCGGCGGCGTACGCGTTGCCCGCTGCGTCGATCGTGATCGCAGAGATCGTGACGAAGCCCTGGAACGGAAGACGAAGCGGGTACTGTGCGCCGACCGGAAGCTCCCACACGCGCCAGCCGTCGCTGAGGTAGACGTTGCCGGCCGCGTCGACCACCATGTCGTTCGCCGACCGGAAATCCACGCCGGGGAAGTCGATCGTCGTCGTGCCGTTCGACCCGGCGGCCAGCTTCAACAATTTTGGACGACCGGGGTCGAACGGGTCGGAGTCGGTTTCGATAGTCGACCCCAGCAGATACACGTTGCCGGCGCTGTCCAGATCGACCCTGTCCGGCAGTTGCAAACCGGGGAAAGGCAGTACGGCGGGCTGTGCGGTGTAGCTGTGCCGGGTGTGCGCGGGCGTGGGAGTGGTGCTTGCGGGTGCCGCAGGGTGATGAACCAGCCGGGGAATGGCGATGGCGCCGGCGGCGACGGCGACGGCGATGGCGATCGTGGCGATGATCGGCGCGAGGTAGCGGCGGCGGGTCGGCGGTGGGGGAGGCAGTGGGACCGGCCGCGAGTGTGGAAAGGACACCGTGGGGGACTGTGCGTACCAGGGTCCCGACGGCGGCGGGCTGGGTCTGGCGGGTAGATCGATGACACGTGTCTGCGCCTGCGAAGGGCTCGCGGGCCGGCCGGGTGTCGCGCTCAGGGCGCGCTCGGCGGCTGCCGCGAGTTCGGCGGCGGTGCGGTAGCCCCGGCCGGGATCGCTGGACAGGCCGCGCACAACGACGTCGTCGAACCCGGAGGGGAGGTCCGTTCGCTCCTTACTCGGCCGCGGGACCGGTGCGTCCTGTGCAAGTGGGCTGGGCGGGTGCCCAGTCAGGCACTCATACAGCACCGCCGTCAGTGCGATGATGTCCGCGCGACGCGTGGCCTCGGTGTTGGTGACGAGCGCGCGGGTCGTCTCGGTTGACGGCGTCGCATCGACCAGGTACGCGGACTCTTCCCCGGACGGCGCCCTGGTCAGCACGATGGTGGTGGGCCTGACATCGCGATGAATTGCCTGTTCGCCGTGCGCGTCGTCGATTGCCGCGGCGATCTGCCGGACGACGTTGACCGCGCGTGCGGGGTCGAGGGGTCCGTCCTGCGCGAGGATGGCCGCAAGGACGCTGCGTTGCTCAGGCATAGCCGGCCGCGAGCTTGAGCAGTCGGGTGGTCTGGGTCAGATAGATGGTGCCCGCCGCGTCGACGGCCACGTCACCAAAGGGCTTGTTCTCCGGTGCGGCCAGCGCGGTAGAGGAAGTGGCGCCCGCCGCCAATTTGAGCAGTCGTCCCATCCCGTCGGCATTGTCGATGACAAAGACGTCGCCTCTGCCATCGACGGCCACCCCTTGTGCTGCTCCGAGCTGCCCGAACGGCAGCTGAGTGGGAGTGGCCGAGCCGGCGTCCAGTTTGAGCACCCGCCCCCGCTGCAACGCATAGACAGCCCCGACACTGTCGACGGCCACGTCCTCGAACGCGCCGTTGCCGAATGGCAACACCGTGGGCGTGGCAGCGCCGGGGGCCAGCTGGAGCACTTGTTCGCGGTCGGCCACGAAGACATTGCCGGCGGCGTCGGCCGCGACGCCGCGCGGGATGATCCGGCCCAGCGGAAGGTCGATGGGGGCCGGCGCGCCGGGCGCGAGTTTCCACACGTGATCCGGGCCGCCCTGAGGCCAATCGGTGACATAGACGGCGCCGGTCCCGTCCACGGCCACCCGCCTGGGTGCGCGCAGCCCACGCGGTGGCACTTCCGTCGGGGCGGTTGCGTCAACGGCGAGTCGATACACCATCGAGGTGCCGGAGTCGACCACATAGACGTCCCCGGACGTGCTGACGCTGACACCCAGCAGCTCGCCCCGGCCGATGACCGGCAGACGCGTCGCGTTTAGCGGCGCCGCTGCTCCGGAGGACGGCAGGGAAGAGGCGGTGGACTGGGCGGGGCCGTTGACGGCCTGCTTGCTCGATCCCGGTGAACCCAGGAGCACGACCAGGGTGGCGCCGGCGGCGACGACCGCGATCGCAGCGACGGTGAGAGCCAGCCGGCGCCGACGCGGACGCCGCGCTGGCCGGCCCGGCGGTGCAGGACCCGGCCGCGGCGGGGTCCACGACCGGGTCATCGCGGCAGGTGGTGCCGGCGCCCATGAGTGCACCGGCGTGTTCAGGGCTCGCGCCGCGGCGGCACCGAATTCACCGGCGGTGCGGTAGCGCTGCGCGGGTTCCTTGGCCATGCCGCGCGCAATGACCTCGTCGAAGCCGACCGGTATCCCGGGCCGTTGCCGACTGGGTTGCGGTGGCGGTGCGGTCAGGTGGGCGGCGACCAGCGCGGGGATCTCCGAGCGGCCCTCGTAGGGCGCTTGCCCGGTCAAGCACTCGTAGAGCACGCACGCCAGCGCGTAGATGTCGGCGCCGGGTGTCACCTCGCCGGATGCCAGTCGCTCCGGAGCAAGGTAGGCGAAAGAACCGATCGTGGTCCCTTCGCTGGTGAGCTTGGTGTCGGTGGCGGCGTTGGCCAGCCCGAAGTCGACCAGGCACGCGAAGTCGTCCTTGCCGAGCAGGACGTTCGCCGGTTTGACGTCGCGATGGATCACCGTCTCGGCGTGCGCGGCGTCCAGCGCGGCGGCGATCTGGCGCACGATGGCGACCGCCCGCGCCGGGGACATCGCGCCGCCGCGCTCGAGGGTGCTCTGCAAATCGGTGCCGTCGATCAGCCGCATGTCGATGTAGAGCTGTCCGTCGATCTCACCGCAGCCGTGGATCGGTACCACGTGCGGGTCGTGCAGTCGGCCGGCGGTGCGTGCTTCCCGGAACAGCCGTTCCCGGAAGGCCGGGTTGTGCGAGTAGCTGCTGGACAGCAGCTTCAGCGCCACCACGCGGTGCATGACGGTGTCCTCGGCCTCGTACACCTCGCCGAACCCGCCGGTGCCCAGCAGACGGCGCAGCAGATACGGCCCGAACCGTCTTCCCACCCGCGAGCCCGAGGTGTGGTCCACCGTCGGATCACCGGTCATGCCCACCACCTTGGCGCGCACCTTTTCGCGTCGTCGCGTTCCACCCGCTCACTGCCCGACACCCAGCGCCAGTACCTTGCCGGTCGCGCAGTCGTCGCTGCGGTGGCAGTCGACGACGAAGAGGTCCCCGTCGTCGTTCACGGCCACCCCGACCGGATTGTTGAGCCCGGGGAACGCCACCTCGGTGGCCGTCGCTGCGCCGGCAGCCAACTTCAGCACTCGACGCTTGTCGATGTCGGAGACATAGAGGTTGCCGTTCTTGTCCACCGCCACACCGTAGGGCTGTTGAAGGCCGACGAACGGCAACTCGGTGGCGGTCGTTGCGCCGGCGGCCAGCTTCAGTACATGACGGTCGCCGCGGTCGACGACATAGAGATTGCCGTCCTTATCCACCGCCACGCCCGCCGGGGCGTTGAGAGCGGTAGTGGGCATCACCTGGGTGGCGCTCGACGCCCCGGCCGGCAGCTTAAGGACCTGATTCAAGAACTCGTCCACGACGTAGATGCTGCCGTCCGCGCCCACGGCGACGGCGATCGGCCTGCTCAGATGCCCGAACGGCATCAGGGTGGGGCCGCGGGCGCCGGGCGTCAGCTTCCACAGGGCAGGACCGTGGTGGTCGGCGACGTACACGTTGCCGGCCCCGTCCACCGCGACTCCCTCGGCGTTGAGCTCGCCGAACGGCAGCTCGACGGGCGTGGATTTGCCGGGCGGCAATTTGAGTACCAACCCTCCAAAACCGCCTCTGTTCAATTCCGTGACGTAGGTGGTGCCGTCCTTGCCTACGGCCACACCACGGGCCTGAACAAGATCGGGAAACTTCAGCACCGTCGGGACGGTCGAGGGGGGGCGGGCCACGCTGGGGGCAGCGGGCCCGGACGGGCTCGGGCGGTGGAAGATCACCACGCCGGCGACGCCCGCCGCGATCACGATGACAGCGACGGCGCCGAGGGCGATCACGGTACGCCGGCGGCGTCTCCGGGCCGGGGGTTGGGCCCATGCCGGCGGCGGACCGGGGCGGGGCGCAGGTGCAGGCGCCATAGGTGGGGGTGGGGCCGGGTCAACGGCCCATTCGCGGGTCGGCGCGGCCGGATTCAATGCCGATTGGGCGGCTGCGGCCAGTTCGCCGGCGCTGCGATAGCGAGCATCGGGATCCTTGGCCATCCCCCGGGCGATGACGTTGTCCAGCGCGGCCGGGATGCCGGGGCGCAGCCGGCTGGCCCGAGGAACAGGCGCGCTCAGGTGCGCGGTCATCAACGCCGAAAGATCGCGGTGCTCGTGGTACGGCGGCTTGCCGGTAAGCAGCTCGTACAGCACACAGGCGAGCGCGTACACGTCGCAGCGGTAGTCCACGGGGCCATCCGAAAGCCGTTCCGGGGCAACGTAATCGAAGGTGCCGACGGCTTTGCCGGTTTTGGTGAGCCGGGTGTCGCCGGCGGCGTTGGCCAGCCCGAAGTCGACCAGGCTGGCGAAATCGTCGCCGGACAGCAGGATGTTGGCGGGCTTGACGTCGCGGTGGATCACCCGTTCGGCGTGCGCGGCATCGAGTGCCGCCGCCATCTGGCGTATGAGGTCGACCGCACGCGCGGGGTCTAGCGGCCCGTCCCGCTCCAGCACCGTCTCAAGGTCCACGCCGCGCACCAATCGCATGTCGATGTAGACCTGACCGCCGATCTCACCGCAGCTGTGGATCGGCACCACGTGCGGTTCGCGTAGCCGCCCGGCGGTGTGGGCCTCCCGGAACAGACGCTCGCGAAATACCGGGTCCTGGGAGAAGGTAGTGCTCAGCAGCTTCAACGCGACGGTGCGGTGCATGGCGGTGTCTTCGGCTTCGTACACCTCACCGAAGCCGCCGCTGCCCAACAGCCGGACCAACCGATACGGCCCGAACTGCGAACCCTCCCGATCCTCGACCACCAGCCCCTCCTCGCTTCTGAGCGTAACGGCACGCCGAAACCTATTGCGCGAGATCGCGGCCGAGTCCCCCGCGCCGCTAGGCTCACTCGATGGCTTCCGTTGAGTTGAGCTCCGACGTCCCGATGAGCCCGCAGGACATGTGGGATCGGGTGTCCGACCTTTCGGAACTGGGCGAGTGGCTCGTCATGCACGAAGGCTGGCGCAGCGACCTCCCCGACGAGATCACCGTGGGCACCGAGATCATCGGCGTGGCGCGATCGAAGGGGTTGCGCAACCGGGTGACATGGACGATCACCAAGTGGGATCCGCCCCACGAGGTCGCGATGTCAGGCTCTGGCAAAGGCGGAGCAAAGTACGGTGTGACCGTCACGGTGACGCCCAACGAGGACGGGTCCACCATGGGTCTGCGCCTTGAGCTGGGCGGCCGCGCACTGTTCGGACCGGTCGGCTCCGCCGCGGCGCGCGCGGTCAAAGGGGATGTAGAAAAGTCGCTGCAACTGTTTGTCGAGCGGTACGCCTGAACACGCGCAAGACACACTTGGCGACACGCCCGAAAGACGTCAGTGCCCAGTCATAGACTGGCGACCTTATGACCGGTCCGTCTGCTCCTGGCGCAAGCATTCGTCGCGAGTCCTCGTTTGTGCATCTGCACAACCACACCGAGTATTCGATGCTCGACGGCGCCGCCAAGATCTCGCCGATGCTGGCCGAGGCGCAGCGGCTGGAGATGCCGGCGATCGGCATGACCGACCACGGAAACATGTTCGGCGCCAGCGAGTTCTACAACTCGGCCACCAAGGTCGGCATCAAGCCGATTATCGGGGTCGAGGCGTATGTTGCTCCCGGTTCCCGGTTCGACACCCGGCGCATCACCTGGGGTGATCCCGGCCAGAAATCCGACGACGTCTCCGGCAGCGGCTCCTACACCCACATGACGATGATGGCCGAGAATGCGACGGGCCTGCGCAACCTGTTCAAGCTGTCGTCGCTGGCGTCCTTCGAAGGACAGCTCGGCAAGTGGTCGCGGATGGACGCCGAGCTGATCGCGGAACACGCCGAAGGCATCATTGCCACCACCGGCTGCCCGTCCGGCGAGGTTCAGACCCGGCTCAGGCTCGGCCATGAGCGCGAAGCGCTGGAGTCCGCGGCCAAATGGCGGGAGATTTTCGGCCCGGAGAACTTCTTCCTCGAGCTGATGGACCACGGCATCTCGATCGAACACCGGGTCCGCGAAGGCCTGCTGGACATCGGGCGCAAGCTGAACATCCCGCCGCTGGCCACCAATGACTGCCACTACGTCACCCGCGACGCCTCTCACAACCACGAGGCGTTGTTGTGCGTACAGACCGGCAAGACGCTTTCAGACCCCAACCGGTTCAAGTTCGACGGCGACGGCTACTACCTCAAGTCGGCCGCCGAGATGCGTCAGCTGTGGGACGGCCAGGTACCCGGCGCCTGCGACTCCACCCTGCTGATCGCCGAGCGGGTGCAGTCCTACGCCGACGTGTGGACGCCACGCGACCGGATGCCGATCTTCCCGGTTCCCGAGGGCCACGACACCGCGTCGTGGCTGCATCACGAGGTGATGGCAGGTCTGCACCGGCGCTTCCCGGCCGGTGTCGGGCAGGACTACATCGCCCGCGCCGAGTACGAGATCAAGGTCATCTGTGACAAGGGCTTCCCGTCGTACTTCCTGATCGTCGCCGACCTGATCAACTACGCCCGCTCGGTCGATATCCGGGTGGGGCCGGGGCGCGGTTCGGCCGCCGGGTCTCTGGTGGCCTACGCGATGGGCATCACCAATATCGATCCCATTCCGCACGGCCTGCTGTTCGAGCGCTTTCTCAACCCGGAGCGCCCGTCGGCCCCCGACATCGACATCGACTTCGACGATCGTCGCCGCGGGGAGATGGTGCGCTACGCCGCCGACAAGTGGGGGCAGGACCGGGTGGCCCAGGTCATCACCTTCGGCACGATCAAAACGAAAGCGGCGCTGAAGGATTCGGCGCGCATCCACTACGGCCAGCCCGGCTTCGCGATCGCCGACCGGATCACCAAAGCGCTGCCGCCGCCGATCATGGCCAAGGACATCTCGTTGTCCGGCATCACCGATCCGGCCCATGAACGCTACAAGGAGGCCGCCGAAGTTCGCGGCCTGATCGAAACCGACCCCGACGTACGCACCATCTATCAGACGGCGCGGGGTCTGGAAGGCCTCATCCGCAACGCCGGTGTGCACGCGTGCGCGGTGATCATGAGCAGCGAGCCGCTGACCGAGGCCATCCCGCTGTGGAAGCGGCCGCAGGACGGCGCCATCATCACCGGCTGGGATTATCCGTCCTGTGAGGCCATCGGCCTGCTGAAGATGGACTTCCTCGGCCTGCGGAACCTGACGATCATCGGCGACGCGCTGGACAACATCAAGGCCAACAGGGGGATCGACCTCGACCTGGAATCGGTGCCGCTGGACGACAAGGCCACCTACGAACTGCTGGGGCGCGGCGACACCCTGGGGGTGTTCCAGCTCGACGGTGGTCCGATGCGCGATCTGCTGCGGCGCATGCAGCCCACCGAGTTCAACGACATCGTCGCCGTGCTGGCGTTGTACCGGCCCGGGCCGATGGGCATGAACGCCCACAACGATTACGCCGACCGCAAGAACGGTCGCCAGGCCGTCACGCCGATCCACCCTCAGCTCGAGGAACCGCTGCGGGAGATCCTCGCCGAGACCTACGGGCTGATCGTCTACCAAGAGCAGATCATGTTCATCGCCCAGAAGGTCGCCTCCTACACGATGGGCAAGGCCGACGCGCTACGCAAGGCGATGGGTAAGAAGAAGCTCGAGGTGCTCGAAGCCGAGTACAAGGGTTTCTACGAGGGTATGACCGCTAACGGCTTCTCCGAACAAGCGGTGAAGGCGTTGTGGGACACCATTCTTCCGTTCGCCGGCTATGCGTTCAACAAGTCGCATGCCGCCGGGTACGGTCTGGTTTCGTACTGGACGGCGTACCTGAAGGCCAACTATCCGGCCGAGTACATGGCGGGGCTGTTGACCTCGGTCGGTGACGACAAGGACAAGGCCGCGGTTTACCTGGCCGACTGCCGCAAGCTCGGCATCACCGTATTGCCGCCGGACGTGAACGAGTCCCTGGTGAACTTCGCGTCGGTCGGCAAGGACATCCGGTTCGGGCTGGGTGCGGTGCGCAACGTCGGCGCGAACGTGGTGGGTTCATTGATCAAGACCCGCAGCGAGAAAGGGAAGTTCACCGACTTCTCGGATTACCTGAACAAGATCGACATCTCGGCCTGCAACAAGAAGGTCACCGAGTCGTTGGTCAAAGCGGGTGCGTTCGACTCGCTGGGCCACGCGCGCAAGGGCCTGTTCCTCGTCCACACCGACGCCGTTGACTCCGTGCTGGGCACCAAGAAAGCCGAAGCGATGGGGCAGTTCGACTTGTTCGGTGGCAGCGATGCGGGTGCCGAGTCCGTGTTCACCATCAAGGTTCCCGAGGACGAGTGGGAAGACAAACACAAACTGGCCCTCGAACGCGAGATGCTGGGGCTGTATGTGTCCGGGCATCCGCTCAACGGCGTGGCTCACCTGCTGGCGACCCAGGTCGACACCGCCATCCCGGCGATCCTGGACGGCGACATCGCCAACGACACCCAGGTGCGGGTCGGCGGCATCCTGGCTTCGGTCAACCGTCGGGTAAACAAGAACGGAATGCCCTGGGCCTCAGCGCAACTGGAAGACTTGACCGGTGGCATTGAGGTGATGTTCTTCCCGCACACCTATTCCAACTACGGCGCCGAGATCGCCGACGACGTGGTGGTGCTGGTCAACGCCAAGGTCGCCATCCGCGACGACCGCATCAGCTTGATCGCCAACGAGCTTGTGGTGCCGGACTTTTCCAACGCTCAGCCGAACCGGCCGCTGGCCGTCAGCCTGCCCACCCGGCAATGCACCATCGACAAGGTCACCGCCCTCAAGCAAGTGCTGGCGCGGCACCCCGGCACATCGCAGGTACATCTGCGGCTGATCAGCGGGGACCGGATAACCACACTGGAACTCGATCAGTCGCTGCGGGTGACGCCGTCGCCGGCGCTGATGGGCGACCTCAAGGAACTGCTCGGCCCGGGCTGCCTGGGCAGCTAAGCGGGCTCGGTGGGCGCGGCGAGCGTGAGCCCAGCTTCACGTTGGGCCTCGAGCGTGAAGCCAGCTTCACGTTGGGCCTCGAGCGTGAAGCCAGCTTCACGGTCGGCTCGGGCTAGAGATCCACCCGGACGATGGCGCTGTCAGTCCAGACGCCGCGGTCGCGTGGAACCGTCCCAACGTGTGGCTTCCCGCGTGGAGGTTGCTGACGTCGACGCCGGCTTCGTGTTCCATGAGCGCGGTCCCGTATTCCGTGGTCCGCCGAATCGGACGTAGGCTCAGCGATGAGTGCCGAGTGGGCCAGCGAGGACGGAGGATCGCCGTGACCGAACGTCCGCGCACCCTGTGCGAGGCCTTCCAGCGCAACGCGATAGTCGACCCGGATGCCGTGGCCGTGCGGACTCCCGGGGGTACCGAGGAATTGACGTGGCGCGACTACCACGAACAGGTCCGCAGGGTTGCTGGGGGCCTGACCGGTCTCGGTGTGCGCCGCGGCGACACCGTGTCGCTGATGATGGCCAACCGCGTCGAGTTCTACCCGCTGGAGGTGGGAGCACAACACGTTGGCGCCACGTCGTTTTCGGTGTATAACACGTTGCCCGCCGAACAGCTTGCCTATGTGTTCGGCAACGCCGGCACCAAGGTGGTGCTGTGCGAGGCGCAGTACCTCGACCGGATCCGCGCCAGCGGCGCATCGATCGAGCACATCGTGTGCATCGATGGCAAACCCGGAGGCACGCTCTCCGTCGAAGACCTTTACGCTGCCGCGCCCGCAGACTTCGACTTCGAATCGACGTGGCGGGCCGTGCAGCCCGACGACGTCGTCACCCTCATCTATACCTCCGGGACCACGGGAAACCCCAAGGGTGTGGAGATGACCCACACCAACCTGCTGTTTGAGGGGTACGCGCTGGATCAGGTGCTGGGAATCCAACGCGGAGAGCGGATTACCTCATTTCTGCCGTCAGCTCACATTGCTGACCGGATGACCGGTGTCTACTCACAGGAGATGTTCGGCACCCAGGTCACCGTCGTTTCGGACGTGCGCAGCATCGCCCAAGTGCTGCCGGATGTTCGGCCCACGGTCTGGGGCGCGGTGCCGCGGGTATGGGAGAAGCTCAGAGCCGGAATCGAGTTCGCGGTCAGCCAGGAGACCGATCAGGCCAAGCGGCAGGCACTGCAGTGGGCCATGTCGGTGGCGGCCAAGCGTGCGGCGGCGGAGTTGGCCGGTCAGCAGATGCCGGCCGAGTTGGCGGCCGAATGGGCTACGGCAGACGAGCTGGTGCTGTCCAAGCTGCGCGAGCGGATCGGCTTTGGCGAATTGCGGTGGGCGGTCTCGGGTGCTGCGCCGATTCCCCGGGAGACGTTGGCCTTCTTCATGGGCATCGGCGTCCCGCTCACCGAGGTATGGGGGATGTCCGAGCTGAGCTGCGTTGCCACCGCGTGCCATCCGCGCGACGTCAAGCTGGGCACCGTGGGGAAACTGCTGCCCGGCCTGGAGGGCAGGATTGCAGACGACGGCGAGTACCTGGTGCGCGGACCGCTGGTGATGAAGGGCTACCGCGGAGAACCGGCCAAGACCGCCGAGGCGGTCGACGAGGAGGGCTGGCTGCACACCGGGGACATTTTCGATGTCGATGACGAGGGTTACCTGAAGGTGGTGGACCGCAAGAAGGAGCTGATCATCAATGCCGCCGGAAAGAACATGTCTCCGGCCAACATCGAGAACACGATTGTCGCCGCATGCCGCATGATCGGTGTGATGATCGCGATCGGGGACGGGCGGCCGTATAACACCGCGCTGATGGTGTTCGACGCGGACTCTGTCGGACCGTATGCGGCTCAGCGTGGCCTCGATCCCTTTCCGGAAGTCCTGGCCGCCCACCCTGACGTGATCGCCGAGGTTGCCGCAGGCGTCGCCGAGGGCAACGACAAACTGTCTCGAGTTGAGCAGATCAAGCGTTTCCGCATCCTGCCGACGTTGTGGGAACCCGGTGGCGACGAGATCACGCTGACCATGAAGCTCAAGCGCAAGCCGATTCACGCCAAATACTCCGCTGAGATAGAGGAGCTCTACATGAGTGAACCCGGACCACACATCCACGAGCCTCGCGCCGCCTCGGCGACGCAGCCGGTGTGACGGGGGAGGGGTGATGACGGCACGGGACGTCAGTCGCAGCGGAGTGCGAAAGCTGCTGCAGCGCACCGGTTTTGTCGACGAGTCGACGACGGCGTTGGGTACCGATCCGGAAGCGGTCACCCAGCTGCTGGACGCCGACTGGTTCGGTGAGCGGCTCGAGGCGCTCGCCGTGGAACTGGGTCGCGATCCCGAGAGCGTGCGGGTGGAGGCTGCCGGATACCTGCGCGAGCTCGCGGCTTCGTTGGACGAGCGCGCGGTGCAGGCATGGCGCGGTTTCAGCCGATGGCTGATGCGGGCCTACGACGTGCTCGTCGATGAGGACCAGATCGCGCAGTTGCGTTCGCTGGACCGCAAGGCGACGTTGGCGTTCGCGTTCTCGCACCGGTCCTATCTGGACGGCATGCTGCTGCCCGAGGAGATCGCCGCCAATCGCCTCTCGCCTGCCTTCACCTTCGGCGGGGCCAACCTGAACTTCTTCCCGATGGGCGGCTTCGCCAAGCGCACCGGGACGATCTTCATCCGGCGTCAGACCAAGGACATACCGGTCTACCGCTTCGTGCTGCGGGCGTACACCGCGCAGTTGGTGCAGAACCACACAAACCTCACCTGGTCGATCGAAGGCGGGCGTACCCGGACCGGCAAGCTGCGACCCCCGGTGTTCGGCATCCTGCGCTACCTCACCGACGCCGTCGACGAAATCGACGGTCCGGAAGTGTATTTGGTGCCCACGTCGATCGTGTATGACCAGCTGCACGAGGTGGAGGCGATGACCACCGAGGCCTACGGCGCCACCAAGCGTCCGGAGGACTTCCGGTTCCTGGTCCGGCTGTCGCGCCAGCAAGGGGAGCGGCTGGGGCGCGCCTACCTCGATTTCGGCGAGCCGCTGCCGCTGCGCAAGCGTCTGGAGGAGCTGCGCGCGGATCCGTCCGGAACCGAGACGGTGGTCGAGCGCATCGCCTTGGACGTGGAGCACCGGATCAACCGCGCCACTCCGGTGACGCCGACCGCGGTGGTGAGTCTGGCGTTGCTGGGTGCCGACCGGTCGCTGTCGATCAGCGAGGTCCTCGCCACGGTGCGCCCATTGGCCAGTTACATCAACGCCCGCAACTGGGCGGTGGCCGGCGCCGCGGACCTGACGAATCGCTCGACAATCCGCTGGACGCTGCACCAGATGGTCGACTCCGGGGTAGTGAGCGTGTACGACGCCGGAACCGAAGCGGTGTGGGGGATCGGCGCCGATCAGCACCTGGTCGCGGCGTTTTACCGCAACACCGCCATCCATATCCTGGTCGATCGTGCGATCGCGGAGTTGGCGTTGCTCGCCGCATCGGAAAGCGCTGAGAACTCCGGTGACGGATTCGTGTCGCCGGCGGCGGTCCGCGACGAGGCGCTCGGCCTGCGGGAGTTGCTCAAGTTCGAGTTCCTGTTCTCGGCGCGTGCGCAGTTCGAGGTCGAGCTCGCCGACGAAGTCAAGCTCATCGGGCCGGTGGAGGACACATCTAAGGAAGTCATCGCGGCCGACGTGCGGCGGCTGTTGGAATCGGCCGATCTGCTGCTGGCCCACCTGGTGTTGCGCCCGTTCCTGGACGCCTACCACATCGTCGCGGACCGGTTGGCCGCGCTCGAGGACGAGGCGCTGGACGAAGATGCGTTCTTCACCGAGTGCCTCGAGGTGGGTAAGCAGTGGGAGCTGCAGCGCCGGATCGCAAACGCCGAATCGCGTTCCATGGAGCTGTTCAAGACCGCAGTGCGGCTGGCCCGCCACCGCGAGCTGGTTGACGGAGCCGATCAGGCCGATATCGCCAAGCAGCGTCGAGAGTTCGCCGACGAGATCGCGACGGCGTGCCGGCGCGTCAATGTGATCGCCGAAATGGCCCGAAAGATGGTCAGTCCCGCGGTGACTTAAGGACCGGTGCTATCGGCTGTTGTCCGAAGGATCGCAAGCGAAGCGGCACCGTAAGCCGGCGCGGACCGAACAGTTTGTCGGCCCGGTGGCGGAACTAATTTGCATTTATTTTCGTGGCGCGAAGTTCTAGCTCAAGCTGTGTCCGGCACACCAAAACACAGCTCGCGTCTGCCATTGCAACTCGTTAAGGCAGCGTCGGCTGCGAATGCAGGCGTCGCCGAAAAGAGCTGAGCGAAAGTCCAATAGGCGAAGACGCACAGAGTTAGGACCAGTCCAACGATTTTTTCCGTCACCACCGGGCTCGGAGGCGCTGGCGGCACGGGAGGTTCCTGGGGAGACGGCGCCCCCGGCGGCGACGGGGGCGCCGGCGAAACCGGCGTCGCCATCGGCGGTACCGGTGGTACTGGCGGCATCGGAGCGGCGGGCGGCAGCGGCGGAGCCGGCGGTGCCGGTGGCCGTGGGGGCTTGCTGTTCGGCAACGGTGGCAGTGGCGGCAACGGCGGCAACGCCGCCAATGGCGGCTACGGCGACAGTGGTGCCATCGGCGGCAAGGGCGGCGCCGGTGGGGTTGGCGGCAATGGCGGCTCGGGCGGTGACGGCGGAGACGGCGGCAATGGCGGACCTGGCGGCGCCGGTGGGCTGTTCGGCCAGTTGGGACTGTCTGGGACGGGTGGCGCCGCGGGTGCCGGTGGGGCCGGGGGAAAGTGCCGGGAGCGGCGGCGCGGGCGGCAAGGGACTGGGCGTGGACGTGCCTAGCCGGCGGGCCGGGGCAGCCGGGTGTCACCGGCGAGGCCGGCGTAGCGGGTCTACCTGGCTGACTACGCGATCGGCCGATCACCTCGCGCTCATGCGTGTCGGGGCATCCGGTGAGTGACGGGGCGACACGCATTCGGTCGCACATGAGGCGCTGCGCCTGATCAGGGCATGGCACCATTAACCGGTGTCCGCCGAACTGAGCCAGACCCCTCGCGACCTGCCGCTGTGCGCGGCTGATATCGACGCGGCGGCCAAGCGCATTTCTCCGGTGGTCACGCCGACGCCCCTGCAGTACAGCGACCGGTTGTCCGAGATCACTGGCGCCACCGTGTACCTCAAGCGCGAAGACTTGCAGGTGGTGCGCTCCTACAAGCTGCGCGGCGCCTACAACCTGCTGGTCCAGCTCTCCGAGGCGGAACTCGCCGCCGGAGTGGTGTGCTCCTCGGCCGGCAATCACGCGCAGGGGTTTGCCTATGCATGCCGCTCGCTGGGTGTGCACGGCCGTGTCTACGTGCCGGCTAAAACCCCCAAGCAGAAGCGGGACCGGATCCGGTATCACGGCCGCGAGTTCATCGAACTGATCGTGGGCGGCTCGACGTACGACCTGGCGGCCGCGGCCGCCCGCGAGGATGTCGCACGCACCGGCGCCACGCTGGTGCCGCCTTATGACGACCTGCGCACCATGGCCGGCCAGGGGACTATCGCGCTGGAAATTCTTGATGCCCTCGATGACGAGCCTGATCTGGTGGTCGTGCCCGTCGGTGGCGGCGGCTGCATCGCCGGTATCACCGCCTACCTGGCCGAACGGACGTCGAACACTGCGGTGTTGGGTATCGAGCCGGCCGGGGCCGCGGCGATGATGGCGGCACTGGCAGCCGGTGCGCCAGTGACCCTGGATCAGGTCGACCAGTTTGTCGACGGTGCCGCCGTCGCCCGCGCGGGGACGCTGACCTACGCCGCCCTGGCGGCCGCCGGGGACATGGTGTCGATCACGACGGTTGACGAGGGTGCGGTGTGCACCGCGATGCTGGACCTCTATCAGAACGAGGGGATCATCGCCGAGCCTGCGGGGGCGCTGTCGGTGGCCGGGCTGTTGGAAGCCGAGGTCGAACCCGGCTCCACCGTGGTGTGTCTGATCTCCGGGGGCAACAACGACGTCTCTCGCTACGGCGAAGTGCTGGAGCGATCGCTGATCCATCTGGGCCTCAAGCACTACTTCCTGGTCGATTTCCCGCAGGAGCCTGGCGCGTTGCGGCGGTTCCTCGACGAGGTGCTCGGCCCCAACGACGACATCACCCTGTTCGAGTACGTCAAGCGCAACAACCGAGAGACCGGTGAGGCACTGGTCGGAATTCAGCTGGGATCAGCGGCGGATCTGGACGGTCTGTTGGCGCGGATGCGGGCTACGGAGATTCATGTCGAGACGCTGCAGCCCGGTTCGCCGGCGTATCGGTACCTGCTGTTCTAGATCCGGCTGTTCTAGATCCGGCCATGACGAGGCGCTGAGCATCGTCAACGTGGTGACGCACCGACCTCACCGCTGCGCCGATCCCCCAAAATATCCGACGACCCCGAAGCCGGAAGGTCTCACGCGATTACGGTCCGCCCGCTCGTGCGTCCCCGACAACCCTGCCGACGGAAGGTTCCCCCGGCTGTGAAAGCCGCGCGGAACCAGTCAAAGCCCCGCGTCACAGTAGATATGACGGCAGGGGGGTAGCGGGGTGCAGATGGCCGTCGGGAACCGGCGGTTCGGCCGTCAACCGCACCGGCACCACGCCGGCCCAGTACGGCAGCGCCAGATCCTCGTCGTCGTCGGCCACGCCGCCTTCGCGCACTTTGGCCGAGACCTCGTCGAGTTCCAAAGCAAGCACTGCGGTCGCGGCGAGTTCGCGCGCGTTCGGCGGCCGGCAGTCGTCGGCGCGTCCGGGCCGGATGTGGTTCAGCACGGCATGCAGCGCACGCTTCTTTTCATCTGGGTCAGCGACGATGCGCGCGGTCCCGACCGCGACGACCGAGCGGTAGTTCATCGAGTGGTGCATGGCTGCACGGGCCAAAACGAGTCCGTCGACCAGGGTAACGGTGACGCAGACCGGTATGCCGGACAACCGGGTCGCCAGCATCGGTCCGCTGCCCGACGAGCCGTGGATGTACAGGATGTCGTCGATGCGGGTATGAATCGTCGGCAAGACTACCGGCATCCCGTCCTTGACATAAGCCAAGTGGCAGATCAGCGACTCATCGAGGATTTGATGCACGGTCTCGCGGTCATAGCGAGCCCGTTCCCGGTAGCGGGTCGGCGTGGTGCGTGGGGTGGGTTGATAGGTGGTGTCCATCCACTTGACCTCATCATTGTTCTAGTACATACTCTTGACTGTGCCAGTACGATACACGATAGGCGGGACGGGTGCCGAGTCGATCGCTGCCAGCATCGAGGAGGGCATCTCGCAGGGCGCCTACGCGCCGGGTGATGCCCTGCCGTCAATCCGGGAGGTGGCCGCCCGACTTGGGGTGAACGCCAATACCGTTGCCGCCGCATACCGGCTGTTGCGTGATCGCGGGGCGGTCGAGACCGCGGGCCGGCGGGGCACCCGGGTGCGGGCCCGGCCGGCGACCACGCCGCGATCGCTGCTCGGACTCGCTGTTCCCGATGGCGCACGTGACCTCTCGACCGGTAATCCGAACCCCGCGCTGTTGCCTATCGCCACCGCTGAGTTGGCGCTGGGGAAGCGGGAAAGGCCGTTGTTGTACGGGCAGTCCGCGATGTCGGCTGACCTGGTCGAGCGCGCCTGTGCGGATCTGAGCGGCGACGGGGTGCCCGCCGAGCACCTTGCCGCGACCAGTGGTGCCCTCGACGGAATCGAGCGGGTGCTCAACGCCCATTTGCGTCCAGGTGACCGGGTGGCGGTCGAGGATCCCGGTTGGGCAAACATGTTGGATCTCGTTGCAGCACTCGGGCTTTCCCCCGAACCGGTCCGGGTTGACGATGAAGGGCCGGTGGTGCTGAGCATGGCGCGGGCCCTGCGCCGTGGTGTGAAGGCCGTCATCGTCACCACCCGTGCGCAAAACCCGACCGGCGCGGCACTGTCCGCGGAACGCGCCAAGGCGCTGCGCAGTCTGTTGGCAGCCAAGACCAGCGACGTGCTGGTCATCGAAGATGACCACTGCGCCAGAATCTCTGGCGTGCCGCTGCACGCTCTGGCCGGGGCGACCCGGCGTTGGGCTTTCGTCCGCTCGATGTCCAAGGCATACGGTCCCGACCTGCGGTTGGCCGTACTGGCCGGAGACCGCCGCACCATCGAGCGAGTGCATGGACGCCTGCGGCTGGGACCGGGATGGGTGAGTCGTCTGCTGCAGGATCTCGCCGTAGGACTGTGGTCCGACGACGAGGCGGCGAAGTTGGTCCATGCGGCCCGGGAACGGTACACCGCCAACCGCCAAGCGCTGTGTGAAGCGCTGGCCGCGCGGGACGTGGCGGCACAGGGCCGATCTGGCCTCAACGTCTGGATTCCCGTGCCCGACGAGACGGTCGTCATCACCCGGCTGCTTAACGCGGGTTGGGCGGCCGCGCCTGGGACGCGATTTCGGATGGAGACGCCGCCGGGCATGCGCATCACGATCGCCGACCTGAAAGACGCAGAGATCGAACCGCTGGCTGATGCCATTGCCGAGGCTATTCATGGCACCGGACGTGCAAGCGTGTGAGCTAGGCGGTGGTGAGCAGCCAGATGAACACGAACGTGTAGACGGCGAAGTGGATGACCGACAGCGCCAGGCCGGCGATCGCCACCCCGCGACTGGTGGCGGTGTCCTTGTCGGTCTGGCGTAGCGCGTGGATGCCGAACGGGATCGTGACCAGCCAACATGGGATGAAGAGAACGACGTACTGCAAGGCGCCCAAGGCCAGGCTCATCACGGCGAGACCGCTGATCTTGGTGACCGTGGAGCGCTTGACTGCCGGGGCGGGGGATAGGGCGACCAACTCGGGCGCGAACGTCGTCATGTCCAAGAGCGTGACGTATCGCGCTGGAAGGATTCTTGGAGCCTTCGTATGCCGAATGCCGTATGCCGAGCAGACACAAAATCGCGCTGGAGCGTGCGCTCCTATGCGATTTTGTGTCCGCTCGCCAGGAGGGCGCTGTGGGCGCAGGCTAGCGTCTGCACTCGTGATCATGCTGCTACCGCCGTCGGAGACCAAGCGGGCGGGGGGCGACGGCCTACCCTTGCAACTCGGCAGCCTGGGCTATCCGCAGCAGAATCCCTTGCGGTCGGCGCTGTTGGGAGAGCTCGTCGATCTGGCGTCAGACCCGGCGGCGAGTAGATCGGCGTTGGGCGTCTCGGTGTCGCAGGTCGCCGAGATCGAGCGCAACGCGGCCCTCCGCGTAGCACCGACACTGCCGGCCATCCGTCGCTACACCGGGGTCCTCTACGACGCGCTGGACATAGACTCGCTGCGCGGCGCTGGCGCCAAGCGCGCATCTGCCCGCTTGTTCATCGTCTCGGCGTTGTTCGGCCTGCTTCGCGCTGACGACCAGGTGCCCGCGTATCGCCTGTCCGCAACGTCGAAACTGCCCGGCAAACCTACGCTGGCCGCCCGGTGGCGGCCCGTGCTGGAACCGCTACTCGCGAAGTTGGCCGACAACCACTTGATCATCGATCTCCGCTCGGGGTCGTATGTCGCGTTGGGCAGGGCACCCGAAGCCGTCCGCGTGCATGTGCTGGCCGAGTACCCGGATGGCCGGCGGGCGGTGGTCACGCATTTCAACAAGGCGCACAAGGGACGGCTGGCCCGTGCTCTGGCTGTCACTCGCGCCGAGCCCGATGATGCGGCCGCGGTCGCCGCGGTGGCCCGCAGAGCCGGCCTGCGGGTGGAGCGCAGCGGGAATGATGTGACCCTTGTCGTTCCGGCGGGACCGGACCAACGGGCGAGCAGACGCAAAATCAGCCAAAACGGGCCGGAATAGTGCGAGTTCGCGTCTGCTCGCGCTAGGAAGTTACCGCAGGATGGCGACGGAGTGCCCCGGGACCCGAGTGGAGTCCTTGCCGATCTGCGGCGCGTCCCAGGCCAGCACCAGTTCACCGCTGACCGGCACGGATGCCGCCTCGGTGCCGAGATTGCACGCGATCGCCAGCTCCCCGCGCCGCAGCACGATCCAGCGCTGATCCTCGTCGTAGTCGATGACGAGGTGATCCAGCCACGGGTCGGCGAAGTCAGGCTCGCTGTGCCGCAAGTTGATCAGGTCGCGGTAGAGCGCGAGTAGGCGGGTGTGTTCACCCGATGCGAGCTCAGCCCAGTTCAACTTGGAGCGCTGAAACGTCTCCGGGTCCTGGGGGTCGGGGATCTTGTCGGCGTCCCAGCCGTGTTCGGCGAACTCCGCCTTGCGGCCCTTCCGGGTGGCTTCGGCCAGCTCCGGTTCGGGATGCGAGCTGAAGAATTGGAACGGCGTCGACGCTCCCCATTCCTCGCCCATGAAAAGCATTGCGGTATAGGGCGACGCCAGTACCAGAGCGGCCTTGACGGCCAGCTGGCCCGGGGTCAGGTTCTGCGAGGGGCGGTCTCCGAGGGCGCGGTTGCCGACCTGGTCGTGGGTACACGTGTAGGCCAGCAGCCTGGTCGCCGGAATGCCGGTTTCCTGGCTGGTGTCCAGTGGCCGCCCGTGCCGGCGCCGCCGGAACGACGAGTAGGTGCCGGCGTGGAAGAAGCCGTGGCGCAGTGTCTGCGCCAGCGTGGCGACGGATCCGAAATCGCCGTAATAGCCTTGCCGTTCGCCGGATACCGCGGTGTGGATGGCGTGGTGGATGTCGTCAGCCCACTGCGCGGTCAGTCCGTATCCGCCCCGCTCGCGCGGGGTGATCAATCGCGGATCGTTCAGGTCGCTCTCCGCGACCAGGCTCAGGGGACGGCCCAATTGCCTTGACAGCCAACCGGTCTCGGTGGCGAGCTCCTCGAGCAGGTGTACCGCGGTGAGGTCCACCAACGCATGGACCGCGTCCAGTCGCAGGCCGTCGGCGTGGAAGTCACGCAGCCACCGCAACGCGCAGCCGATGATGTAACGGCGCACCTCGTCGGAGTCGGCGCCGGCGATATTGATCCCCTCGCCCCATGGATTACTGGCCGACGACAGATACGGTCCGAACTTCGGCAGGTAATTGCCCGAGGGGCCGAGGTGGTTGAACACCGCGTCGATCAGCACCCCCAGCCCGCGGACGTGGCAGGCATCGATGAGCCGGACCAGACCGTCGGGTCCGCCGTAGGGTTCGTGCACGCTGTACCACAGCACTCCGTCGTAGCCCCAGCCGTGCGTCCCCGCAAAAGAGTTGACCGGCATCAGTTCGACGAAGTCAACGCCGAGATCGACAAGATAGTCCAGTTTTCCGATCGCGGATTCGAACGTGCCGTCGGGCGTGAAGGTGCCGATTTGTAGTTCGTAGATGACCGCGCCCTCGACGGACCGGCCTGCCCATTCGTTGTCGGTCCAACCCGCACCCGACGGGTCCCAGAGCTGGGAGCGTTCATGTACCCCGTCGGGCTGGCGGGGTGAACGCGGGTCGGGCAGCACGGTGGGGTCGTCGTCGAGCAGGAAGCCGTAGCGGGCATCCGGTCTTGTTTCGACATCGGCATGCCACCACCCGTCGTCGGAGCGGACCATGTCATGCACCGCGCCGTCGACATCCAGCCGCACCAGCTCGGGTCTTGGTGCCCATACTTTGAACTCAGTCATCAAGACGCTCCAGCAGCACCACGGGCAACTCACCGAACAATCGGATGGCCGACGTCGGCCCGCTGACCATCGCGCCGGTCAGCCGGTCGGTCCATGATCCGTCGGGCAGCGGCAATACCGTGTCCCCCCAGCCGGTGTCGGCCAGCGCCACCGTCCAGCGGGTAACCGCCACCAGAATGCCGGGACCGCGGCGAAACGCCACGATGTGGTCGCCGGCCCGGCCTGCGGCGAGCACCGGTACGTAGTCGCCATCCACGAAGCAGTCCGGCCGCGAGCGCCGCAACCGAAGCGCCGTGGTGACCACGCGAAGCTTGGGATGCTGCAGGTCTTTCAACGCCTTGCGCCGGGTCAAGTAATCGACCTCACGACGGTTGTCCGGGTCGACCAGGCTGTCATCCCACAACTCGGTGCCCTGATACACGTCCGGAATGCCGGGCACGGTCAGTGCGAGCAGCTTCTGCCCCAGCGCATCACTGGCGGCATGCGGGTTGAGCTGGCCGACGAGTTTGGTCAGCTCGCCGGCTACCGGCCCGTCCAGCACGGTGTCCAGCCAGCTGTGTACGGCGCCCTCGAAATCGCCGTTCGGGTCGTTCCACGACGTGTGCCAGGCCGCCTCCCGAATCGCCTTCTCGGCGTAGGAATGCAGTCGGTCGTGTAGCTCCGCGGTGACCTCGCCGCTTACCGGCCAGACGCCGAAGATGTTTTGCCACAAGAACTGTCCGGTTGCGGGATCGGGGGAGGGGGCATGCTTCTCCCATCGCCGCACGAATTCTGTCCACAAAGACGGCACCTGCGAGAGGACGCCGATGCGGGCCCGGACGTCCTCGCCGCGTTTGGTGTCGTGCGTGGTCAGCGTCGTCATCGCTGCCGGCCACAGCCGTGCCCGGGTGGCCGAACTCTGGTGGAACTCAGCGACTCCGACTCCGAACCGGTGCGGCTCACCACCGACCTCGTTCAGCGACACCAACCGGGCGTCACGGTAGAACAGGCAGTCTTCGACCGCCTTGGCCGTCACCGCGCCGCACAGTTGCTGCAGGCGGGTGGCCGGTTCACCGCCATGGGCCAGCGCCGCGGCCAGCACGGCCAGCGCGGGTCCGAGATCCGGTTGCGCGGCTTCGGTTTTCGCCAGGGCGGTGGATAGGATCGCCGACAGCGACTGGTAGTCGCACCGGTAAACGTCGATGTGGGTCAGCAGGGCGGCCACCGCATCGGGCAGCCGCGGATCGTCGGCACCCGCGGTCACGACGATGCTGCGCCGTAGCCGGGCCAGCTCACTGCCGAGGGTGTCGGTGGCGGCGCGGAGCTTCAATTCCGCCAACATCTCGGGCATCGCGCTGTAGCGCACGCCCGCGGATTCGACGAGCTCGGTGAGCGCGGCTTGACCCTGCGGGTCGACAAAGAGACCGCCCACCTGCCGCAGCACGTCGTAGCCGGTGGTGCCCCCGACCGGCAGTGTGGGTTCCAGGGCCTCGTCGACGCCGAGAATCTTCTCGATCACAATCCAGGCGTCGGGTCCGACCAACTCGCGCAGCCAGGTCAAATAGGTCGCCGGATCCGCTAATCCGTCGGGATGGTCGATGCGCACGCCGTCGACGATGCCCTCGCTGAACCAACGAGCGACTTCGGCGTGGCTGGCGTCGAAGACGCTGCGGTCCTCCTGGCGCAGCCCGGCCAGCGAGGTGATCGAGAAGAACCGGCGGTATCCGACCACCCCATTGCGCCAGCCCACCAGCCGGTAGTGCTGGCGCTCGTGCACCTGCGGGCCGGGGCCGTCGCCGGTGCCCGGGGCGATCGGAAGCGCCAGATCGCCCAGCCGCAGCAGGTCGCCGTCAACGGTAAGATCGGCCGCATCTTCGTCAGAACCCAATAACGGCAACACGATTCGACCCGCGTCGTCCAACGTCCAGTCGATGTCGAAAAACCCGGCATATTCCGAGTCCCGCCCGTGCCGCAGCACATTCCACCACCAGGCGTTCTGTTGAGGCTGGTCGATCCCCACATGGTTGGGCACCACATCGATCACCAGGCCCATACCGCGGGCCCGCGCGGCCTCGGACAACCGGGCCAACCCCTCCGCGCCGCCGAGCTCAGGCGAAACCGTTGTCGGATCGGTGACGTCGTAACCGTGCGACGAACCGGTGGTCGCGGTCAGGACTGGCGAAAGGTATACGTGGGACACCCCGAGTTCGTCAAGGTAGTCGAGTAGCTTCTCAGCGTCGTGCAAGGTGAATGCGAAACCGCTGGACGCACCGCGAAGCTGCAACCGGTAGGTTGCCGATATCTGAGAAGCCATCTGTCACAACGTCTTACGTAGGATGAGCACGGAGCGTCCGGGTAGCGCTACCTCGTCGCCTTCGGCGGCCACCCGTTCGGCGACGCCGGTTGGGCTGGTGGTGTCCAGCTCCACCGTCCATTGCTGCGCATAGTTGCCGCGGGGCATAACAAAAGTGACGTCCTGATCGTGGGCGTTGAAGCACAGCAGGAACGAGTCATCGACGATGCGTTCGCCACGGCGATTCGGTTCACGCAGGGCCTGGCCATTGAGAAACACCGCGATGCTCTTACCGAAGTCGTTGTCCCAGTCCTGATCGGTCATCTCCTGACCAGAAGGTGTCAGCCAGGCGATGTCGTGAACATCGGCTTCGCCGCTGCGGATCGGGCGTCCCCTGAGAAAGCGGCGCCGGCGGAATACCGGATGCTTTTTGCGCAGCCACGTGACCTTGCGCGCAAAGGCCAGGTGATCCGCATTCTTTTCGAGCAACGACCAATCCATCCAGGACAACTCGGAGTCCTGGCAGTAGACGTTGTTGTTGCCCAGCTGGGTCCGCCCGATCTCGTCGCCGTGGGAGATCATCGGGGTGCCCTGGCTGACCATCAGCGTTGCCCAGAAGTTGCGCATCTGCTGGCAGCGTAGAGAGATTACGTCCGGGTCGTCGGTGGGGCCTTCCACGCCGCAGTTCCACGACCTGTTGTGGCTTTCTCCGTCGCGGTTGTCCTCACCGTTGGCCATGTTGTGTTTCTCGTTGTAGGACACCAGGTCCTGCATGGTGAATCCGTCGTGGGCGGTGACGAAATTGATGCTGGCGCCGGGCCGGCGGCCGGTCGCTTCGTACAGGTCCGACGACCCGGTCAGCCGGGAAGCGAACTCGCCCAGGGTTGCGGGCTCGCCCCGCCAGTATTCGCGCACAGTGTCGCGGTATTTCCCGTTCCACTCGGTCCACAAACCTGGGAAATTGCCGACCTGGTAACCACCTTCGCCGATATCCCACGGCTCCGCGATCAACTTGACCTGGCTTACCACCGGATCCTGCTGTACCAGGTCGAAAAACGCTGACAGCCGGTCGACGTCGTAGAACTCTCGGGCCAGGGTGGCCGCGAGGTCGAACCGAAATCCGTCAACGTGCATCTCGAGCACCCAGTAGCGCAGCGAGTCCATGATCAGCTGCAAGGTGTGCGGGTGGCGCACATTAAGGCTGTTGCCGGTACCGGTGAAATCTTTGTAGTGGCGCAGGTCACCGTCGACCAGTCGGTAGTAGGCGGCGTTGTCGATGCCGCGGAAGTTGATGGTCGGCCCGAGGTGGTTGCCCTCGGCCGTGTGGTTGTAGACCACGTCGAGGATGACCTCGATGCCCGCCTCGTGGAAGGTGCGCACCATTGACTTGAACTCGGCAACCGCCCCACCCGGTTTGCGGGTGGCCGCGTACTGATAATGCGGGGCCAGGAACCCGAATGTGTTGTAGCCCCAGTAGTTTCGCAGTCCCAGATCTATCAGCCGATGGTCGTGCATGAACTGGTGAACCGGCATCAGCTCGATGGCGGTGATGTTCAGCGACTTGAGGTGGTCGATGATCACCGGATGCGCCAGTCCGGCGTAGGTGCCGCGCAGTTCATGCGGGATGCCCGGATGGGTCTGCGTCATCCCCTTGACGTGCGCCTCGTAGATGATGGTCTCGTTATAGGGCGTGCATGGTGCCCGGTCTGATGCCCAGTCGAAAAACGGGTTGATCACCACACTGGTCATGGTGTGGCCGAGCGAGTCGACCATCGGGGGAATGCCGGTTTCGGATGGGTCTTCGGCGGCCACCTCCAGGTCGTAGGAGAACAGCGCCTGGGTGAATTTGAAGTCGCCGACGAACGATTTACCGTAAGGGTCCAGCAGCAGCTTGCTCGGATCACACCGGTGACCGGCCGACGGATCGAACGGCCCGTGCACCCGAAATCCGTAGCGCTGACCGGGCGTAACGTTAGGCAGGTAGCAGTGCCAGATGTAGCCGTCGACTTCGTCGAGATTGATTCGGGTTTCCCGGCCGTTGCGCGCGATCAGGCACAACTCGACCCTCTCGGCGATTTCGGAGAACAGCGAAAAGTTGGTACCGGCACCGTCGTAGGTTGCTCCGAGTGGAAACGGCGCCCCAGGCCAAACCGTCGCCAGTTCGGGTGAGCCATCCGCGCCGTCATTGACACTTTCCGTTCCGCGCTCCGTCGACGACATCACTAGACCTTATCCATGTCCGCTGCCTCGAGTCCCCCGTCACCACCAACCCGTGATCGCCGCGATCTGCCTGCCGAGTTCGGGCGCCAACGTCCGCATATAGGCCGGCGTCAGGTGATGGGGATCGCGGTAGATCAGGACGTTTCCCTCGACCGGACGACAGCTGTCCGGTCGGCAGATGGCGTCGGACAGATCGAGTGGCTTCAACAACGGGAACTGCGCGACGAAATCCAGCGTGCCGTTCCGATCGGAGAGCAGGTCGGATCGCTTAACCGCGCAGGACTCCGGATTGCCGGCCTTGGCCAGACAATCCGCCGGGTTGTATGGTTGGCCGTCCTTGACCAGCCATGGGGTGTCCCGGACACCGAGAATGGGAATGTTGTTGTCCGACAACGTTTGCCAAATCCCGATATAGGTGGCGGGCATCACGTCGCCGGCTTTGATGTTCCACGGTCGCGTCGAGGTGGTGAACACGTAGTCGGGCCGGTCGGTGACTAGTTTGGCCATCGTCGTCTCCACCCATTGCCGGCACTGCGGATAGGGCGCGTTGTTACCCATGATCAGCGGGACCTGTTCGGTGGACAGGGCGCAACCCATCTTGAGGTAGGTCACCACCTTGAAGTGATGCAGCCGACCCAGCAGGTCCAACGCGGTCAGCCAGTGTTCGGCGTGCGACCCACCGGCCAGTGCAATGGTCCGCGGCGCTTCGGTGTCACCGTAAGTGCAGTTCACCACCGCCGGGTTGACGAAGTCGCTGATGCATCCGTCCCGGGTGGACGCGGGAAGATCTTCTTTGACTTCCAGCACGGTGGGCCGCATCCGGAGCTTCGGCACCCGCACGTGATTGACCAGTGCCCGCGCGCCGGGGTAGTCGGCTGCGCTCAGTCCGCTGAGGTCCTTTCCGCCGGCGCGTTCGGCGACGAGGTGCTCGCGCCAGGTGAACGACGTCGCGGTCAGGGTGACACCCAGCAGCACCACCACCGATCCCAGTGCGATGGTGGGTCGTCGTAGGCGGAGCCGCCACGCCACCGGCGCCGCCGGCACTGAGGTTGCCCGGTAACGCAGCGGGTCTTCGACGTGCCGGTAGGTCAGGTACGCCAAAACCCCGGACACCAGCAGCACGCCAGCGCCCTCGATGAAGTTCACGCGCGGGTGGCCGGTGTAAGCCAGCCAGAAGATCAACAGGGGCCAGTGCCACAGGTACAGGGCATAGGCCATCGCGCCCAGGGTTACCAGGGGTCCCCATGCCAGCATCCGGCTGGGCAGCGGCATTCGGCCGTGGGTGGCCGGATCGGCCGCAACGTTGGCGCCGACCATGATCATCAACATCGCGGCTCCCACCGGCACCAGCGCCCACGGACCGGGAAATTCCTTGACGCCGTCGATCAAGGCTCCGCAGGACAGGATTGCCGCCAGTGACACCGCGGCGACCACGGTGCGCAGCCACATCGGCCAGCGGATGTGGGGGACAACAGCGCCGACCAGCGCGCCCAGCAACAGTTCCCAGGCCCGGGCGAAACTGTTGTAGTAGGCGGTTGCCTGATAGGCCTGGTGGGCGATGATCGCGTAGACGAATGACGTCACCGTCAGCGCAGTGAGCAGTACCACGAAGACCATGCGCAGATGCTTGCCGAGCGGGCGGCCGAGGTAGGCGACGGTGGCTATCACCAGCAGGAACGCTAGATAGAACTGGCCCTGCACCGACATGGACCAGATGTGCTGCAACGGGCTGACCGCCTCACCGGCGCGCAGGTAATCCGCCGCGGAGTTGGCCAGTTCCCAGTTCTGGTAGTACCCCAGGCTGGCCAGGCTCTGATCGGCGAACGCTTCCCAACGAGTCTGGGGCTGGATCAGGACGGTGAGTAATGCGCAACCCGCCAGCACGACGACCAGCGCCGGCACCAACCGGCGGATCAGCCGGACTACCTCGGTTCCCGGGGACAGTGACCCACCGAGTGCCGAACGCAGCACCTTGCCGCCGAAGAAGAACCCGGACAAGGCCAGGAATACGTCAACACCGCCCGACACCCGTCCGAACCAGATGTGGAACACCGCGACCAGGGCGATCGCGATACCGCGCAGACCGTCGAGATCGTGCCGGTAGAACCCCGACGAACGCGTGCCCATCCCTCCGGACTTCGCCTGGGCGGCCGGGGCTGGAGGCGGTGACAGGGTCTGCATGGTCACCGCTAACTTACCGAAAACCGCCACCCGCTCCTTGCCGAGCGAGTGGCGGCGATCAGGATTCGGGGAGTGGGTTACCGCGGAGTGGCAGCGGCCGGCGCGGGTGGTACGGGCACCAGCTGCAACGGCGGTTGCGGCGTCGGCACCAGGGGAGCCGCCGGCTGGGGGATCACCTGCTGCAGCGGTGGCTGCGCTGCCTGCTGTTGCAGCGGCGCCTGCTGGGCCGGGGCTTGTTGGCCGGGGATCTGCTGGGCCGGGGCTTGTTGGCCGGGGATCTGCTGGGCCGGGGCTTGTTGGCCGGGGATCTGCTGGGCCGGGGCCTGCTGACCGGGGACCTGCTGGGCCGGTGCTTGCTGGGGCGGTGCGGCCGGAGCCGTCTGTAACGAGTTGGTCCCCAGGATCCGGACCAGGTACGGCGCCATGTTACTGCTGCGCACCGGCGAGACCTGTACGACATCACCGACCTCGAGCATTTGACCGTTGCCGAGGTACATCGCGACGCTCTGGGTCCCTTCGGGGCCGTAAAAGATCAGGTCAGCTTTGCGGGCCTGCTGGGGTAGGACCTTTTCGCCGACGCGGTACATCTGACCCGAGGAACGTGGCAACTTGAGTCCGGCGCCGGCGTAGGCGTACTGGATCAGGCCCGACGCGTCGAAGCCGACGGTGTTGATGCCTGAACCGGTGCCGCGGGTGGGGCCGGTGACACCACCGCCGGCCCACGAGAACGGGACTCCGCGCTGTGAGAGCCCGCGCGCGATCACCGTGTCGGCGACCTGCTGGTAGTCGTTGGACCGGGTGTAGGGATCTGCGGACGCTATCCCGACGGCAGTCACCATTGGTGCCGCGAACATCAGCAGCCCGATCGCGAAGGCGTAGACGCGTTTCATTTCGTTCCCTCGTTTCCTGAGGCCCGGTGGGCCCCTCTGTGCATCAGCGCGGTGACCGCGCGCATCCGCCGGCGTTCAGGAGCGATGGCCGCCTCTTCGGGGCCGAGCGCCGCTGGACCTGATGGCATGCTCCACCTCGGTTAACCGAGGTGAATTCACACCAGTCACTACAGACACTTTGACAACAGAGATATGTGTCCGCCAGAGGCGCAAAACATTATTTGTACGAACGTGACCGGACAGTGATTGAGAGGGTCAATCTTGTGACGGCAGTTGTGATTTCGGTCGCAATACGTTGCTGCCGCGTGATGCTGCGCGGACCGGTTAGCGGCCGAACGTGTTGCTGAAATCCGTTAGCGCGCGGCCCAGCACCGAGGCCAGGCTCAGTACTCCGACCGCGACGATCGGCCAGAACGACATGAACCAGCCCTTCACCAGCGAAACGAACGGTCCCAGTAGGGCAGCGGTTCCGGCCGCCCCGATGCCACCCCACACCAGTGGGTAGATGTAGAAGTTGACGCCGAACGGCACCATTGGGCAGTCGTCGCCCTGACAGACGTTGTCGGTGAAGGCGAACAGCCGGGTCGGCCAACTCGTCATCGTGGCCGCGGCAACGAGCAGTCCCAGCAGCACGAACATGGTGATGACGTCCCACGGCACGAGGCGCAGTCGGATGACCCGCGGTCTTTCACTATCGGCGTCGCGGAGTTGTTCGGGTGCGGCCATGCCCTGCATGCTTCCCGATGATCGGGTTTTGTGCGACCTCAACCGACTAATGTCGGCTTTCGTGGAAGCGGCGGGAGAACCGGAACCCGGATTGACGCCCGAGCAGGTCAGCGCGATCGACGCCGCGCATCTGTGGCACCCGTACAGCACGATCGGCAGCGAAGCGATACCTCCGGTGGTGGCCGTCGCTGCCCGCGGTGCCTGGCTGACCCTGGTTCGCGACGGTCACCGGGTCGAGGTACTGGACGCGATGAGCTCCTGGTGGACTGCCATTCACGGCCACGGACACCCCGTGCTCGACGCGGCCATGATCGGCCAGCTGGGCACGATGAACCA
Source organism: Mycobacterium sp. ML4 (assembly GCF_054515735.1). Lineage (NCBI taxonomy): Bacteria > Bacillati > Actinomycetota > Actinomycetes > Mycobacteriales > Mycobacteriaceae > Mycobacterium > Mycobacterium sp. ML4. The sequence goes on along the minus strand of NZ_JBTNSY010000011.1, from coordinate 120,563 downwards.
CGTCATGTTCGGCGGTCTGACTCACGAGCCCGCAGCCCGGTTGGCCCAACTGCTGGTGCAGATCACCCCGGCGGGCCTGGACACGGTGTTCTTCAGCGACTCCGGATCGGTGTCGGTGGAGGTCGCGGTCAAGATGGCGCTGCAGTACTGGCGCAGCCTGGACCAACCTGGCAAGCATCGCCTGATGACCTGGCGCGGCGGCTACCACGGCGACACCTTCACGCCGATGAGCGTCTGCGACCCCGAGGGCGGCATGCACTCGCTGTGGGCCGACGTGCTGGTTCCCCAGGTGTTCGCCCCGCAGGTGCCGCGTGATTACGACCCTGGCTACAGTGCGGCATTCGAGGCCCAACTGGCCGGGCACGCGGCCGAACTGGCGGCCGTCATCGTCGAGCCGGTGGTGCAGGGTGCGGGCGGGATGCGATTCCACGACCCGCGGTATTTGACCGACCTGCGCGAGATCTGCCGTCGCCACCGGGTGCTGCTGATCTTCGACGAGATCGCCACTGGTTTCGGACGCACTGGTGAGCTGTTCGCCGCTGACCACGCCGGTGTCAGCCCGGACATCATGTGCCTCGGAAAGGCACTTACCGGCGGATACCTCAGCCTGGCCGCCACCCTGTGCACCACCGACATCGCCCACGCCATCAGCGGCGGTAGCGCCGGCGCCCTGATGCACGGGCCGACGTTCATGGCCAATCCGCTGGCGTGCGCGGTGTCGGTGGCCAGTGTCGACGTGCTGCTGGCCCAAGACTGGCGATCCCGCGTCGCCGAGATCGCTGCCGCGCTGAGCGCCGGACTGGAACCGGCCCGCACGCTGCCGGGGGTCACCGACGTGCGGGTGTGCGGCGGCATCGGTGTCATCGAGTGTCAGCAAGCGGTCGATCTGGCGATGGCGACGCCCGCGGCGCTGGACTGCGGTGTGTGGTTGCGGCCGTTTCGCAACCTGGTCTACGCGATGCCGCCTTACGTCTGTACGTCCGGCGAGATCGCTCAGATCACCTCGGCGATGGTGCAGGTTGCCCGGCTCGTAGTCTGATCAGCGATGAAGTCAACCGAGACGTCCCCGCTGGCCTGGCTGGAAGCCGTGGAGATCCAGCGCCGCGCGGCCGGGCTGCGCCGATCCCTGCGGCCGCGTGCGCCGGTGAGCACCGAACTCGACCTGGCCTCCAACGACTACCTGGGCCTGTCCCAGCATCCCGACGTCATCGAAGGGGGCGTCCAGGCGCTGCGCGTGTGGGGCGCCGGTGCCACCGGTTCTCGCCTGGTCACCGGTGACACCGAACTGCACGCGCAGTTCGAGTCCGAGCTCGCCGAGTACGTGGGCGCCGCCGCGGGGCTGGTGTTCTCCTCGGGCTACACCGCCAACCTCGGTGCGGTCGTCAGTCTGTCCGGCCCGGGTTCGTTGTTGGTGTCCGACACGTATTCGCACGCATCCCTGGTCGATGCCTGCCGGTTGTCCCGGGCCCGCGTGGTGGTGACGCCCAATCGGGATGTCAGCGCCGTGGAGTCGGCATTGGCCTCGCGTGCCGAGGAGCGCGCCGTCGTCGTCACCGATTCGGTGTTCAGCGCCGACGGCGCGCTGGCGCCGTTGCGCGATCTGCACGACGTGTGCCGGCGGCATCGTGCGCTGCTGATCGTCGACGAGGCCCACGGCCTCGGCGTACGTGGTGGCGGGCGCGGCCTGTTGTATGAGGTCGGATTGGCCGGTGCGCCCGACGTGGTGGTCACCACGACGTTGTCCAAGGCGCTCGGTAGCCAGGGTGGGGTGGTGCTTGGCGCCGCCGAGGTCCGGGCCCATCTGATCGATGCGGCGCGGCCCTTCATCTTCGACACCGGCCTCGCGCCCGCCGCAGTGGGAGCCGCGCTGGCCGCGCTGCGCCTGCTCAAGTCCCAGCCATGGCGGCCGGCGGCAGTACTGGGCCATGCCGCCGCGCTGGCCGAGGTGTGTGGCGTCGCCGAGGTTCCGCAGTCGGCGGTGGTTTCGGTGATCCTGGGCGAACCCGAGATCGCGCTGGCCGCGGCGACTGCCTGCTTGGATGCGGGCGTCAAGGTGGGCTGCTTCCGGCCGCCGACCGTGCCGGCTGGGACCTCCCGGCTTCGGTTGACCGCACGCGCATCACTGAGCGCCGACGAACTCGACCTGGCCCGGCGCGTGCTCACCGACGTGCTGGCCGGCGCCCGCCCTTGACGGTAATGGTCGTCACCGGCACCGACACAGGTGTCGGCAAGACGATCGCCACCGCGGCGCTGGCGTCCTGCGCGCGCCAACTCGGCATCGACGTCGCGGTGTGCAAGCCTGCCCAGACCGGCACCGCCGACGGCGACGACGATCTGGCCGAAGTGGGGCGGCTGTCCGGGGTCACGGAACTCGCCGGGTTGGCGCGCTACCCGTTGCCCATGTGCCCGGCGGCCGCGGCCGGGCAGGCGGGGATGTCTCTGCCCAGCCGTGACGAGGTGCTGCGCGTGATTCGTGGGGTCGACCGGCCGGGACGGCTGACCCTGGTCGAGGGCGCCGGTGGGCTCTTGGTCCAACTCGCCGGGGGTGGTACCACCCTGCGTGATCTGGCCGGTGATATGGAGGCGGCCGTGCTGGTGGTGACCAGAGCCGGCCTGGGTACCCTCAACCACACCGCGCTGACGTTGGAAGCCCTTGCAACACGGCATGTTTCATGCGCCGGGTTGGTGATCGGCAGTTGGCCGGCGCAGCCCGGACTGGTCGAGTGGTCGAACCGGGCGGAGTTGAATCGACTGGCACCGGTGCGCGCCGCGCTGCCGGAGGGTTCTGCTGCTGCCGCCGATTTCGCGGCGATGAGTGCGGCGGCCTTCGATGGCGACTGGGTGCGGTCGCTGGTGTCCTGATGGCGCACTCCATCGAGCTGCTCTTCGACCCCGAGACCGAGGTCGTCCTGCGGCGGATGTGGGACGACCTGGCCGCGTTGAAAAAGGTGGGTGTCCGGATTCCGCCCGGCCGTCCCCATGTGACAGTGGCGGTGGCCCAACGGATCGATCCCGCCGTCGACGAGTTGCTGGTTCCGGTGACACGCGAGTTGCCACAGCGCTGCGTCATCGGCGCCCCGGTGCTCTTCGGCCGGGCCAACATCGTGCTCACCCGGTTGGTGGTGCCGTCGCGCGAACTGCTGGATCTGCATGCCGAGGTACATCGGCTGTGCGGGCCGCACCTGCTGCCCGAACCGATGGCCAACAGCCTGCCCGGCCAGTGGACGGCACACGTCACGCTCGCTCGCCGGATGGATGGCGCAGATCTCGGGACAGCGCTGAAGATCACCGGACGGCCGGCGCAGTTCGACGGGCGCTTTGCGGGTCTGCGTCGCTGGGACGGCGACCAGCGCGTCGAGTACCCGCTGGGTTAGCCTCAGCCGGGTTGGCCGGGGCGGCCCTCCGAACCGGCGGTGCCGTTGCCACCGATCTGACCCGGTGTGCCCGCCACGGCCAATTTTCCGCCCGACGATCCACCTGCGCCTGCGGCGCCGCCGCTACCTCCGGCGCCGCCGGTGCCCGCACTACCGCCGAGCCCGGCGTTGCCCCAATTTCCGAACAGCCCACCGGCGCCGCCCGCACCGCCGTTCCCCCCGTCGCCGCCGTCGCCGCCGTCGCCCCCAGCCCCCCCGCTGCCTCCGTCACCACCATTGCCGGCAGCTATGGTGGGCAACGATCCGCCGCCACCGCTGCCACCCTTTCCGCCCTGTCCACCAACAGAACCGGCGCCACCGTCGCCCGCAAGGCCGCCGACGCCGCCGCTTCCGCCGTTTCCAAATACCAGGCCGCCACGGCCGCCGGCGCCGCCGTGGCCCCCCGCTCCGCCAGTTCCGCCGGCGGCACCGACACCCCCGGTGCCACCATTGCCTCCGCTACCGCCAAATGTGAGGCCGTAGGCACCATCTCCTCCGTCCCCCCCAGCGGCGCCAACGCCGCCTGTTCCGCCACTACCGCCATCGCCGCCGACGCCAACTGCGGAGCCCGGAGCACCTTGAATGGAGCCCTCCCCACCATTGCCTCCCTTGCCGCCCGGTGCGCCTTCGCCGCCGGGCCCGCCGTTGCCGCCGTTGCCTCCGAAGGCCTGATCATTGCTGCCGCCCTGAGCTATGCCGCCCTTGCCGCCATCGCCACCGGCGGCCCCGATGCCCCCGCTTCCCCCTGCGCCGCCATCGCCACTGTTCAGACGCTCTGCCGCGAGGCCTGCTGACCCGCTGACGCCGCCCGTGCCGCCCTTGCCTCCTTGCTGACCGGTGACGGCACCGGGTGCGCCGGACTGGCCATTTGTGCTGGTGCCGCCATCGTTATTGGTGCCGTTGCCTCCATCAGCCGCCGGACTGACAGGTGTGGCGGGTCCCGGGTTGCCGCTGGTGCCGGTCGCGCCATGGCCGCCTGCCCCGCCTGCCCCACCATTGCCGAACAGCAACCCGCCGCTGCCGCCGGCTCCGCCGTTTCCGCCGTTTCCGCCGGGCGTCGTTGCGGCTCCGCCCATGCCTCCGGCGCCACCGTTGCCGTACCACAAACCACCGTTGCCGCCGGTACCGCCGGGCGCGCCGCTCCCGCCGGCGCCCGCGGCGCCGCCGTTGCCGAGTAGTCCGGCAGCACCACCGTTGCCGCCGCGCTGGCCGGCGGCGCCCGGCGCGCCGTTCCCTCCGTTGCCGAATAGCAGTCCGCCGGCTTCGCCCGCCTGGCCGGGCGCCGCGCCGTTGGCGCCATCGCCGATGAGCGGGCGCCCCAACACCGCCCGAGCTGGCGCGTTGAACAGGTCCAGCGCCGCCTGAAGTGGCGAGGCGTTTGCGGCCTCGGCCGTGACGTACAAGTTCCCGCTGGAGGTCAAAGCCCGTACGAACTGGTCATGGAACGCCGTCGCACGCGCGCTTACGGTTTGATACTGCTGCGCGTGCGCGCGAAACGCGCGTGTGATCGCGGCCGAAACTTCGTCGGACGCCGCATCCAGCAACCCCGTGGTTCGTGTGGCTGCGGCGGCATTGGCAGCGTAAAGATTCGCAAGAGTTACCGAGAAGTCTGACGCCGCGGCTTCGATTGCGCCTGGCGCACTGAGAACAAAAGACACGGCGACCCTCCTACGCGAATTGCAACGGCAGACGCAACTCAGTAGTAGACGCCTGTGGAATGACGCAAGATTTTCGGGGGCTCACCGAACTATTCATAGAAAAGTCAAATGTGAATGGGAGGCCGGCCACTCGCGGTCACCCGCCAAAAAGCAAATACAGGCCGATGAAGGTGTAGCCCACCATCACCAGCATCATGGTGAGCTGCCCGGTGAGTTGATGTGCCGGCGGCAGCAACCGCAGGGCTTTGTCGTGTGCGGCGATGACCGCGACGATGTGCCCGGTGACCACGCAGGTCACCTTGATGGTGGACAGCACCGCGGGGTGCATCGACAACACGTACGCCACCTGCTGGTGGGCCAGCCCGAACAGATCCCAGCCGCGGCCCAGCGGATCGGCGAGCGCGATGACGGCGTGCTGGCCGCGCTCCACCAGGTACGTGAGGTAGTGCGCGAAGATATAGCCGACCACGATCGGGATCAGCGAGTGCGCCATCTGGCCGGGCAACGCTCGGCGTTGCTCGGCATCCACTCCGCCGGTGGCTCGTGCGGCGAACCAAAATGTCAGTGCCACAACGGAAATGAACACGATCAAGCCGACGGTGCGCAGTGCCGAGGACGTGAGCGTCTCCGGCACCCCGTGCGTCGCGCGGGCGACCCCGTCGGAGAAGTTGCGCCAGGTCGGCGATGCGGAGAAGCTGTCGAACGCGGTGGAGCCCAGCAGTACCGCCAGCGCCGCCACCACGCCGGGGCGCACGGGGAGCGACGGTAGGTGGTCGAACGGGTTGCCGATGACGATCTTGCCGCTCTCAGGATGGCGCCGGAACGGTGACAGCCGGGACACCGCCATGCTGTAGACGCCGAACGGGTCGACCCGGGCCAGCCAGCGCTGGCCGTACAGCCATGCCCCGACGAGCAGGACGAGGCTGTAGGTCAGCAGCCAGATCTTCACGGCGAACATCGAGGCCGAGTCGGGACTGGCCAATTCCATCCAGACGAAGGCGAACAAACCCAGCGCGGCGGGACGGTAACCCCAGCTCTCGGGGTAGGACAACCGGGCGCGTCGCCGCCGGCCCGGCAGGCATCGCCGCAGCACGACGTACACCGTGCGGACCGGTGAGACGACGCGCCACACCGGCCCGAAAATCAAGGAGAGAGCGACCAACCCAACCCAGAGCAGGACGTAAAACGCGCCGAGCAAGCCATTGGCCTGCGTCTGTGGGCCGAACACCCCCGCAAGCAGCACCCACATCGTGAAAAGCAACGCCAGGCCCGCCACCGCCGCACGGGTGGCGCGGGCATCGACCAGCGTCGTCACCAGGTCTGGCAGCGGGTGTCCCGGCTTGGCCGGATCGAACCGCGGCTTCTTCCACGCCAGGGCGACCAACGCGAATGTGAACGTCAGGGCCCACGCCGCGCCGATCAGCGCGAACGTGTAGGGGACAGGAAGGTCGTTGGACCCGCCGAGGCCATGCGCCAGGACCAGGCCAGCCGTGGTCACGGCTGAATTTGGATGGTGGCGATCGTGCGCTTGAGGTGATGCAGTTCGACGTCGACTCTGCCGGGAACGTCAACGGTGAACTGGAATGTCTGGTTGGGCGCCGCGGCAATCTCGAGCTTGTGATCGGGCACCGAATGCACATGAAGCTCGTCGGCGACGTCGCTGGTGATCCTTAACGCGATCTGTTCTTTCACCTTGGCCTGCAGCGCGGCGTTCGTCGGGGTCACCTGGCCGTTGGCGATGGTGACCTCGATCGTCAGGCCGGGTGCCGTCGAGCTGCTCGCCGCGCTACCGGCCGAATTACCCGGCTTACTCCCACCGCAGCCGACCAGTGCGCAGGTCAACGCGGCCGCCCAGACGGCGGCGAGGATGCGTGCCGTCATCGACTCACGCCGCCCGGGGGAGGGGGTGCTGTTCCTCCTCCGCTCGTTTGGGTTTGGTCGTTTCGCCGTTGATCCGGCCGGCGCCCCAGGTCAGGCCGGCGATCACCATCAGCGTGAAGATCAGCACCAGTATCGAGCCGGCGGTAAAGAGCCACTCGGGCGCGTTCGGGTCGCGTTCGCGTTGCAGGATGGTGTTCTCCAGGACGAACGGCCGGGTGATCACGGGCTGGGCCGGGATCTCGGGAGCCGGGATGGCTTCGTCGGCGGGAGCGTAGATCGGCACCGCGGTCATCGTGTAGCCGTCCTGGACGCGCAGCAGGGTCTTCCACGATCCCCACACGGGGATGGGTTGGGTGCTGCGGTAGTGCCCGGGGCCGACGCGCTGCAGCCGGTCGATCACCAGACCACGGTTGTTCTCCATCTTTCCCTGCCAGGACGTGATCGACACCCAGTCGGGATCGTCCTTGAGGAGGTCGGGCGGGTTGATCTGCACGTCCGCGGACACCATCCGTTTCCCGGGCTCGCTGGGCAGCTCGGTCAACTTGATGGTCGCGGTGTTCTTGCTGGGGATGACGATGTGCAGGCCGTTGGCCACCGCGCCGCCGATCACGACGACGGTCGCCACGACGATGGCGATGCCGATAGCACGGCGCGGCAGGGTTTGTCCGGTGAGGACCATCCCGGTCAGTGCCCCGCAAAGTCCCATCATCACCGCGACGGGCACGGCCATGGCTAGGCCCTCACCCCACATGCTGGTGGGCCACGGGTAGTGGTAGACCGCCCCTACCCACAGCGAACTCAGCCAGAGTCCGACGGTCCCGACCAGCAGACCGGCGACGGCGCCGAACGCGATGGGGCGCTTGAACAGGGGAGTGAGGGCAAGCAGCTCGACCACCACCGCCGGCCCGAGGTACAGCGGGAACCAGTTGACCGGTGCGCCCAGGACCGGGCCGACGATGAACGCAACTGCTCCCCGGAGCGCGATGGCGAACAGAGCCGCGATGATCGCCGCGCCCTTGCCCAGGGTCATGCGGGCCACGACCAGTGCGAGTGCCGCGACGCCGGCGATCATCATGGGATGGAACGCCAGGCGGAACTGCTGGACACCGAAGTCGTATTCGATCTGGTAGACCGACAAGCCGATCAGCAGTCCGCCGCAGGACAGGTAGCGCAGGAATCTGACGAACGGCTTCTCGGGCGGCGCATCGGGCAGCGCGCGGCCGCCTTCGTACTCCAGCATGAGGACCGAGAACAGCGAAAGACCGGCACCGCCGATCATCATCAGGTGCGTTGGCCCCCACAGGGTGACGTCCTGACCGAAGATGCGGTGCCAGATGTCATCGAGCGGAAACCCGAACAGGGCGTACATTCCGCAGCCGGCCATCAAGATGCCGCCGACGGGCGCGTGCCAGTCGTCGGTGATCCGCACCGGCGCCGGACCCGGTTCGTCGAACGGCAGCACGATGGCGATCATGCCGGCCAGGAAGATCCCGAACAGGCCGATGATGATGAAGTAGTGGGCCGGATTGGCCAGCGGGCCGGGGTCGCGTCCTTCGCCGATGTGCCAACTGACGTCCCAGATGAAACCGAACAGCGCACAGATGATCGACGAGGTGTAGACCAGCACCGGCAGCGCCACCCAGGACGGGCGCTTGAATTTGACTCCGAGCCAGTCGGCGAAGCGCTCCAGCCACATGATTCGACGGGTGCGGTGCGCGTAGCCGATAGCCAGCATGACCAGTGTGATGACCAGCGCGGCGACCGAGAGCCCGATTACCTGATTCAGTGCGGCTCCGCGAGCCGCGGGTGCCTCCGCAACAACTGTCAATTCCACCGCGATCGCCTCCCGTTTGCGCACCGCCGATGCCGACTTGGACGAACCTGTAATGCCCAAATGCGGGGCTGGTCAATCCTGCTTTTTGCCGGAGCTCCGCCGGTTGCGCATCGCGACGTAGAGCACCACTCCGGCGACAATCAGCGCCGGCAGAAACGCCGGTATGGCCAGCCAGATAGCGTGGTCGGCCAGATAGGTGACGGGCGGATCGCTCACGGTGCTGCCATACCCTCCCGTGCCCGGTCGTATCCCGACAACCGCTCGGTATCCGTCGACAAGGCGCCCGCTACCCTAACCTGAACACCTTTTCCTCCGGACCGCCATCACGACGCGGCCCGGACACCGTCCGGCCACGGCCAGATGCGATCAACAAGCAGGGGAGTACCCGGTGACTCAAGCGCCGACTCGACCGACCAGCGATACCGGCCAGGACGGCAGCAGCCGCAACGACGACATCCTTGCGGTTGCCCGCGAACAGGTGCTCGGCCGTGGTGTGGGACTGAGCAAGGACCAGGTGCTGCAGGTTCTGCAGTTGCCCGGCGAACGGCTGGAAGAACTGCTCGCCCTGGCCCACGAGGTGCGGATGCGCTGGTGCGGGCCGGAGGTCGAGGTCGAAGGCATCATCAGCCTCAAGACGGGCGGCTGCCCGGAGGACTGCCACTTCTGTTCGCAGTCGGGTCTGTTCCAGTCCCCGGTGCGCAGCGCCTGGCTGGACGTTCCCAGCCTCGTCGAGGCGGCCAAGCAGACGGCCAAGTCAGGAGCGACCGAGTTCTGCATCGTGGCGGCAGTGCGCGGGCCCGACGAGCGGCTGCTCGCCCAGGTTGCGGCCGGAATCGAGGCGATCCGCAACGAGGTGGAGATCCACATCGCATGCTCGCTGGGGATGCTCGACGCTCAGCAGGTCGAGCGGCTCGCGGCGATGGGTGTACACCGCTACAACCACAACCTGGAGACGGCTCGCTCGTTCTTCACCAATGTGGTGACCACGCACACCTGGGAAGAACGCTGGCAGACGCTGTCGATGGTGCGCGACGCGGGTATGGAGGTGTGCTGCGGCGGAATCCTGGGCATGGGCGAGACGCTGGAACAGCGCGCGGAATTTGCGGCCGAGCTGGCCGAACTGGACCCGCACGAGGTGCCGCTGAACTTCCTCAACCCGCGCCCCGGGACACCCTTCGGCGACCTGGAGGTGTTGCCGGCCGGCGAGGCCCTCAAAGCGGTGGGCGCGTTCCGGCTGGCACTGCCGCGGACGATGCTGCGGTTCGCCGGTGGCCGCGAGATCACACTCGGCGACCTGGGCGCCAAACAGGGGATCCTGGGCGGGATCAATGCCGTGATCGTCGGCAACTACCTGACCACGCTCGGCCGACCCGCCGAAGCCGATCTGAAATTGCTCGACGACCTGCAGATGCCGCTCAAGGCGCTCAACGCGAGCTTGTAGAAAGAGAAGCGTGGCGAGAAACCTGGGCGCTCCGGTCGGAGCTGGTGTCTTCAACGTCTACACCGGGGAGCCGGCGGGTACGGCCACGCCCACGGCAGCTCAGTTGGGTCTGGAACCGCCCCGGTTCTGCGCCGAATGCGGACGCCGGATGATCGTGCAGGTTCGCCCCGACGGCTGGTGGGCACGGTGCTCGCGGCACGGACAGGTTGACTCCGCGGACCTGGAGGTGCAGCGATGACGGAGGCCGTAACGCAGGTTCCGCAGCCTGTGGAGCCCCCGCCTGGTCCGCGTACGTCGCGGAACCGCGCGCTGCTCACCGTGATCCTCGCTCTGACGGCCGCCGGCATCCTGGTCGGGGTCCTCTGGGCGTGGATCGCCCCGCCTATCCGCGCCGTCATTGCGATCAGCCGCAAAGGTGAGCGGGTACACGACTACCTGGGCAGCGAATCGCAGAACTTCTTCGTGGCGCCGTTCCTGCTGCTCGGTTTGCTGGGCGTGGTGGCGGTGGTGGCTGCGGTCGCGGTATGGCAATGGCGCGATCACCGCGGTCCGCAGATGGTTGTCGCGTTGACAATCGGGCTGATCGCAGCGGCGGCGGCCGCTACCGGGGTGGGCGCCCTCCTGGTACTGATGCGTTACGGTGCACTGAATTTCGACACCGTGGCGCTGGCGTCCGGCGACCACAACGTGACCTACGTCAGTCAGGCGCCGCCGGTGTTCTTCGGCCACCTGCCGCTCCAGATCGCCGCCACGCTGCTGTCCCCGACGGCCACCGCGGCGCTGATCTATGCCTTCGCAGCGACCGGGGCGGTCCGTGACGATCTGGGCGGCTACCCGCCCGTCGAGCCGCGACCTGTCGCGCTGCCGCCGGATGCTCCGGACCGGGTGAGCGCGCCCTAAAGCGGGCGGCGGTGGATCTTCCTGCCGGTGATCACCTTGGCCGCGATCACGGCCAGACGTGCCATGCCGGCGTAGGTCATCGGGTTGAACATGGTGGGCCAAGTGGTCCGGATGAGGTGGTCGGTGATGGGTCGGCCGGCGAACCGGTCGATGAGCCAACGCAGCGCCATCGGCGACGACAGCGGGTGCAGCAGCATGTGTTCGTTGAAGGCGTCGCGGTGATAGGTGACATCAGCGCCGCCGGCGGAATAGGAGTCGGCCAGCGCGTCGATGTCGTCGACGCAGATCAGGTAATCGTGCACGGCTTGCACGATCAGCACCGGCGGTACCGGCACGGCGGCTCCGAGGGTGGTGGTGTCGAATACGTGCGCCACCGCCGGGGTGGCCAGAATGTCCTCTAGCGGCTCGTCGAGGTAGTCGCCCATGTTCTTTTTAGCCATGGAGATGACAGCTGCTGCGGTGGTCATGCGCTCGATGCTGTCGAGCATGGCCAAGCCGTCTTCGTTGGCGTGTTCCTTGATCACCGCATCCAGGTCGGGATAGGCGTGGGTGAGCGCCGCGACGACCATCGCGGGTAGCCCGGCGAGCAGGCTGCCGTTGAGTCGCTTGAAGGTGTTTCCCAGGTTGCCCACGGGTGATCCCAGTACCGCACCGACGATGTCGAGCTCGGGGGCGTATTCGCCGCACATTTCCGCGGCCCAGGCGCTGGCCAACCCGCCGCCGGAGTATCCCCACAGCCCGATCGGCGCCGATGCGGGCACGCCGAGGCGTTCCGAACTCAGCACGGCCCGCAGCCCGTCCAGCACCCGGTAGCCGGGTTCATATGGGGTGCCCCACAATCCGCGCGGGCCCTCGTGGTCGGGAACCGACACCGCCCAGCCCTCGGCGACCGCGGCGCTGATCAGCAGCAGCTCCAGCTGCGCCAGTGAGCCGACGGCCTTGGCGCGGCGCCGCAGCGCATAGGACGGGAAACACCGGGAAGAGATCGCATCGATCGCGCACTGGTAGGACAACAGCGGCATGGTCTTGCCGGGTGCGACTTCCTTCGGAAGCAGCACCGTCGTCACGGTCGCCTCGGGTTTGCCGTTCATGTCCGTCGTCCGGTACAGCAACTGCGTGGCGGTGATGGACTGGGGGATCAGGCCCATGAACGCGAGTTCGACGTCGCGAGAGCGCAGCACGGTGCCGGGCGCGGCATGCTGGAAACCCGCCGGCGGCTGGTAGAAAGGGTCGTCGAGGGGCAGCAGGGGCTTGACCCTGCGCTGCAGATCCTCGTGCGGGGGTCGCCCGATCCAACGCAGCCCGTCCGGGCCGGTTTCGCCTCCCAGCTTCGCGAGCTCCACCATCAAGGCTCCCTTCACCGCCCTCGTCGCGCCCCGCGATCTCGAATCGGAGGCTGCGGTCAGGCTGGTCACAATGCGGCGCCGGCTGCTCTTAGCGGCCAGCGCCTCTTACTGGATTCTTATTAGGCCTTATTCATCTCTTATGCAAGTTACTGTACAAACCGTCGACACGCCTAATACCACGCCGCATGCCACTCATCACATCTCATTGTGCGCCCTATCCCGGGGGCCGGAGAGCGGCAAATTCATCGGTGACCCGGAGCTGGGAGTCGGTGAATTTGTACAGCGCGGCCGGGCGCCCGCCGCTGCGGCCGGACTGGGCGATGGTGCCGGTCTGAGTGATGACCTTGCGGCGGGCCAGCACGCGCTGCAGATTGGTCGCATCGACCTGGTAACCCAGCGCCGCTCCGTAGATGTCCCGCAGCGTCGATAGCGCGAATTCTTTTGGCGCCAGAGCAAACCCGATATTCGTGTATGACATCTTGGCGATCAGGCGGGTGCGTGCGTGCGTCACCATCGGCCCGTGGTCGAATGCCATCGGCGGCAGCGCGCTCACCGGATGCCAGCGCGTGTCCGAAGGCAGTTCGGGCGTGGCGGGGGAAGGGACCAGGCCAAGGAAGGTGGAAGCGATCATCCGCATGTCAGGCACTCGCTGCGGATCGGAGAACACCGCGAGCTGTTCCAGATGGGCGAGCTCGCGCAGATCGACCTTCTCGGCGAGTTGGCGGCGCACCGAGGTGATCATGTCCTCGTCGTTACGCAGCCGGCCGCCGGGCAACGACCACGCGCCCTTCTGCGGTTCCCTGGCGCGTTGCCATAACAGCACGTTCAACTGCGGTTTCCCGTAAAGAGGTCCTTCGGTAACCATCCGAACCTGGAACACGACGGCGAGCACTTCATGGGCGGTGCTACCATGGGGCATGTTTTCGATTGTAAGTCGAAAACCTCCTGAGTGCGAAAGGAGCCGCCGTGACGATCTTGCATCGCATGGACACGCTCGCCGATGAGCTCGCGGCCCGCATCATCAGCACGCCCACCGGCTATACCGGGGTCGAAGGTGACGCGCAGTGGGCAGCCGAGATCCGCCGATTGGCACAGCTGCGCGGCGCCACCGTGCTGGCGCACAACTACCAGCTTCCGGCGATTCAGGACGTCGCCGACCACGTGGGCGATTCGTTGGCGCTGTCGCGGATCGCCGCGGAGGCGCCGGAGGACACCATCGTGTTCTGCGGCGTGCACTTCATGGCCGAGACCGCCAAGATCCTGAGCCCGAACAAGACCGTGCTGATCCCGGATCAGCGCGCCGGCTGCTCGCTGGCGGACTCCATCACTCCCGACGACCTGCGCGCCTGGAAGGCTGAGCACCCCGACGCCGTCGTCGTCTCCTACGTCAACACCACAGCCGAGGTCAAGGCGCTCACCGACATCTGCTGCACGTCGTCGAACGCCGTCGACGTCGTCGCATCCATCGACCCCGACCGCGAGGTGCTGTTCTGCCCCGACCAGTTTCTCGGCGCGCACGTGCGCCGGGTGACCGGACGCGAGAACCTGCACGTGTGGGCCGGCGAATGCCACGTGCACGCCGGGATCAACGGCGACGAGCTCGCCGAACGGGCCCGCGCCAACCCTGATGCCGAGCTGTACGTGCACCCCGAATGTGGTTGTGCCACATCGGCTCTGTATCTGGCCGGGGAGGGCGCCTTCCCGGCCGATCGGGTGAGGATCCTGTCCACCGGCGGCATGCTCGACGCCGCGCACCAGACCCGCGCCCAGAAGGTACTGGTCGCCACCGAGGTCGGGATGCTGCATCAATTGCGCAGGGCGGCACCGCAAGTCGACTTCCAGGCGGTGAACGACCGCGCGTCCTGCAAGTACATGAAGATGATCACCCCCGCGGCACTGCTGCGCTGCCTGGTGGAAGGCGCGGACGAAGTCCACGTCGATCCGGATGTCGCCGCGGCGGGCCGGCGCAGTGTGCAGCGGATGATCGCGATCGGCCAGCCCGGCGGTGGCGAATGAGCAGCGGCCCGGTGTGGCGTGACAGCGCCGACGTCGTCGTCATCGGGATGGGCGTCGCCGGTCTGGCCGCGGCGCTGGCGGCCCACCGCGCGGGTTCCCGTGTCGTCGTCCTCAACAAGGCGGCGCAGCTGCGAGCGGTCACGGCGACCCACTATGCCCAGGGCGGCATCGCCGTGGTGCTGCCCGACAACGACGATTCCATCGACGCCCACGTGAGCGACACGCTGACGGCGGGCGCGGGCCTGTGCGATCCCGACGCGGTCTATTCGATCGTCGCCGACGGCTACCGCGCGGTCAGCGAATTGGTAAGCGACGGAGCGCGATTCGACGAAGCGGTGCCAGGCACCTGGGATGTGACGCGCGAAGGCGGCCATTCGCGGCGGCGGGTGGTACACGCCGGCGGCGACGCCACCGGGGCTGAGGTGCAGCGCACGCTCGACCACGCCGCCCGCACCCTGGACATCCGCAGCAGCCATGTGGCACTGCGCGTCCTGCACGACGACGCAGGCGTGACCGGGGTGTTCATCGCCCGCCCGGACGGGGCCGGCATCATCAGCGCGCCGTCGGTGATTCTGGCCACCGGTGGTCTCGGACACCTCTACAGCGCGACCACCAACCCGAGCGGATCCACCGGGGACGGCATTGCCCTTGCACTGTGGGCAGGTCTGGCAATCAGCGATCTGGAGTTCATCCAGTTCCACCCGACCATGCTGTTCGTCCCGGGGGCACCCGGCCGGCGTCCGCTGATCACCGAGGCGATCCGCGGCGAGGGGGCGATCCTGCTTGACAGTCAAGGCAATTCGATTACCGCGGGCGTGCACCCGATGGGCGACCTGGCCCCGCGCGACGTGGTCGCTGCGGCGATCGACGCGCGGCTGAAGGCTACCGGCGACCCGTGCGCCTACCTCGACGCACGCGGCATCGCCGGCGTCCCCACGCGGTTCCCGACGGTTACCGCCGCATGCCGGTCGGCGGGTATCGACCCGGTCCGGCAACCCATCCCGATCGTTCCGGGGGCGCATTACAGCTGCGGCGGCGTGGTCACCGATGTGCAAGGCCAGACCGAGCTACCGGGGCTTTATGCCGCGGGTGAGGTGGCCCGCACCGGAATGCACGGCGCCAACCGGCTGGCCTCCAACAGCTTGCTGGAAGGTCTGGTCATCGGCGGCCGCGCCGGACTGGGAGCCGCCGCACACGCGGCGGCGGCCGGCCGTCAGAACGCTGAGCCGCCCGAGCCGATGATGCACACCGCTGTGCCGCGCGGCGACCTGCAATCGGCGATGAGCCGGGATGCCTCGGTGGTGCGCGACGCGGTCGGGCTGCACCGGTTGACGGACCTGCTCGACGAGGCCTCGGCCCGTAGCGTGACGTGCCGTCGAGATGCCGAGGATGTCGCGTTGACGCTGGCCGCCCGCGTCGTGACCGCCGCCGCGCTGGCACGCACGGAGAGCCGCGGATGCCATCACCGCGCTGAGTATCCCTCAACCGGCTTCGATCAGGGCCGCAGCTCGGTGGTGCGACTCGGCGCCGACGGCAGCTCCGTGCAGGTGGAGACGTTGGTGGCGGTGGGCTGATGACGTTGGACGGTGCCGAACGGGCTGATGCGCTGGCGACGATCCGGCGCGGCCTGGACGAGGATCTGCGGTACGGACCCGATGCCACAACATTGGCGACGGTGCCCGCCGACGCGGTGGCCACGGCGTCGATGGTGCCGCGCGAGTCCGGGGTGATCGCCGGGGTGGATGTGGCGTTGTTGACGCTTGACGAGGTGATTGGCGGCGACGGCTACCAGGTGCTGCACCGGGTCGAGGACGGTACGCGACTGGGGCCGGGCGAGCCGGTGCTGACCGTGCGCGCCGAAACGCGTGGCCTGCTGACCGCCGAGCGGACCATGCTCAATCTGGTTTGCCACATGTCCGGCATCGCCACCGTGACGGCGGCCTGGGTGGCGGCCGTGCACGGCACCAAGGCCCAGATTCGCGACACCCGCAAGACGCTCCCGGGCCTGCGCGCGCTGCAGAAGTACGCGGTGCGGATCGGCGGCGGCGTCAACCACCGGCTCGGCCTGGGCGACGCGGCACTGATCAAGGACAACCATGTCGCTGCCGCGGGTTCGGTGGTCGAGGCGTTGCGTGCGGTGCGCGAACGGGCGCCGCATTTGTCCTGCGAGGTCGAGGTGGACTGTCTCGAGCAGCTTGACGCGGTACTGCCCGAGAAGCCGGAGCTGATTCTGCTGGACAACTTCCCGGCATGGCAGACGCAGATCGCGGTGCAGCGCCGCGACGCCCGTGCGCCCAGCGTGTTGCTCGAATCGTCCGGCGGGCTCAGCCTGGAAACCGCCAAGACCTATGCGGAAACCGGGGTCGACTATCTTGCGGTGGGCGCGCTGACTCACTCGGTGCGCGTCCTCGACATCGGGTTGGACATGTAGCAGCGCGCCAAACGCGCGGGCCGGTCCATGACCCGCCCCGCCGGCACGTTAAACCGTCAGGACCAGGCGTGCCGCGGCCTTGGCCGCGTTGAGTGCGGCCGTGTCTCCGCTGGTGCGCGACAGGATCAGTGCTCCTTCGATCAGCGAGATCACCGCAAGCCCAGCCTGTTCGGAGCGGGCTGCGGACCAACCGTCCCGGCGCAGCCGGTCCTCGATCGCCGCGCGCCAACCCCGGAATGCGCGCGCGGCGCCGTCGCGCACCGCCTGACTGCCGTGAACCGCTTCGGTGGCCAGCGGCTCGACAGGGCAGCCGTCGCGGGCGTCGACGGCCAGCCCGGCCGCCAGCACGTCGATCCAGCGATCGACGATGTCGGCCACCGCGTCGTCAGTGGCGAGGAGCCGGCGCAACAGTTGTTCGATGGCTGTCCCTACGGTGTCGACCACCGCCGCGGCCAGCTGCTGTTTGCCCTGCGGGAAGTGGTGATACAGCGAGCCGGGTTTGACACCCGCCTCCTCGAGGATCTGGTTCAGCCCGGTCGCCGCGTATCCCTGGCGGCGGAACAGGGTGGCTGCGGTGTGGATAAGCGCGGCGCGGCTGCGGTCGGGTCTCGGCATATCCTTGACATTACTTGAATGATCACTCAACAATGGTGCAATGAGGCAGCTAATGCACGCAGACGTCGGGAGCTACACCTGGCAGGACGTCGCCGATCCGGTGATTTCTGCGCCCGGGCAGGCACTGGTTCGGCCACTGGCGGTCGCGTGCTGCGACCTCGATGTCGCCGTCTGCGCCGGCCGGCTACCGTTGTCACCGGGATATGCCGTCGGCCACGAGGGGCTCGCCGAGGTCGTCGCGGTCGGCGACGACGTCACCAACGTGCGGGTGGGCGACCGGGTGGTGGTGCCGTTTCAGATCAACTGTGGAATTTGCCGCGAATGTCGCCGCGGCGTCATGGGATCGTGCGGTGCGCTGCCATTGCTGGCGATGTACGGCATGGGCCCGATCGCCGGCCTGGACGGCGGCGGCTTCATGTCGGATCTGGTGTTGGTGCCCTACGCCGACGCGATGCTGATCCCGGTTCCGCACGGCGTCGATCCGGTGGCGATCGCCTCCTTGTCGGACAACATTCCCGATGGTTGGCGCACGATTGGGCCGTTCACGGACGAGTTAGCGGCGCTCGACGAGGCCGATCGGCGTGTGCTGGTGGTCGGCCGGGCGTCGATCGGGTTGTACTCGGCGGCTTTCGCGGCCGCCCTGGGAGCCCACGTCGACTACGTCGACACCGACCCGCACCGGTTGTCGGCCGCCGCGAAGTTGGGCGCGACCGTGCACGACCGGGTAAAGCCCGCCAAGGAGTGGGATCCGTATCCCGTCACAGTCAACACATCGGCCGACCCGGTGCTGCTGGCTGCCACACTGCGTGCGACCTGGCCCGACGGCGTGTGCACCGACACCGGCATTTACTATCAGCCGACCGTCGAGTTGGCGCTGCTGCCCCTGTACACCTGCGGCGTGCGGTTCGTCACCGGCCGGGTCAACGCCCGCGCCGCCATCCCGCAGGTTCTGGCGCTGCTGGCCAACGGTTGCGACCCGTCGCCGGCCGTCGACCGCGTGGTGCCGTGGGAGGACGCGCCGTCGGCCTGGCCGGAGATGACCGGCAAGACCGTCTTCATCAGAAGCTAGGGGGTTGGTGCGGCTTCGCGTGTGCGGCTACCGCGCGCAAATCGCAATTTTTCCGCGGTCGTTGCACACCCAAAACGGTCACTGCACACTCAACGATGCAGCTCAGGCGATATCGCCGACGAAGACCGCCATCCGGCGCAACTGGGTGCGGGCAATCTTGGGCAGGCCGTCGGCCTCCGGGCCGGAGGTGCCGGCCGGCAGGATCCTTGCATTGGTGATGTGCACCGCACGGCGGGCGTAGTGGACGTCGGCCTCGCCGGCGGCAATGACGTTCTTCACCCAGTCGGTCTTGCCGTGGCCCAGTGCGATCGCCAGGACATTGCCCCTGCGGTATGTCGTCACGATGGTCTGGTACTGCTTACCGGACTTGCGGCCGCGGTGTTCGATGGTCGCGGTGCCGGGCAGGAAGCGGGCGATCGGTTTGAGCATCGGGTTGAGGTACTTGACCTGGATGTTCTCAAACCACACCGGGAAGATCATCGGGACGCCGGGGGCGTTGTTGGGGTGCTGATCTCGTGCAGACATGGCTGGCTCCTTTTCCTCCGCGCACTGTACCGGTCGAATATCGACTTGAGCTGCTCTGGGACAATGGTCAACGTGACCACATCGCCCTCGCCTCTGGCCCGTATCGACTTACGGGGTGTGGAGTTGACGGCTGCCCGGCTGCGGGCCGAGTTGCCGCGCGGTGGCGTCGACGTGGAATCGGTGTTACCCAGGGTGCGGCCCATCGTCGCGGCCGTCGCAGAGCGTGGAGCGGTGGCCGCGCTGAACTATGGCGAGGAGTTCGACGGGGTGCGCCCCGCCGCCGTACGGGTCCCCGGCGGTGCGCTCGAGGCCGCCGCGCTCGGTCTGAACGAGGACGTGCGCGAGGCACTGCTGGTGATGATCGAGCGGACCCGCGCCGTACACGCCGACCAGCGGCGCGCGGACACCACGACCACTCTCGGTCCGGGCGCCACCGTCACCGAACGCTGGGTTCCCGTCGAGCGGGTCGGACTGTACGTTCCCGGCGGCAACGCCGTCTACCCATCCAGCGTGGTGATGAACGTGGTGCCGGCGCAGGAAGCCGGTGTCGGTTCCCTGGTGGTCGCCAGTCCACCACAGGCCGCTTTCGGTGGATGGCCGCATCCGACGATTCTCGCCGCGGCTCAGTTGCTGGGGGTCGACGAGGTGTGGGCGGTCGGCGGGGCCCAGGCGGTGGCTTTGCTGGCGTATGGCGGTACCGATACGGGTGTCGAATGGCCCGGCTTCTCCTCGGACCGCACGCGGTCCGCATCGTCGCCGGGCGAAGGCGCCGAGCTCGTGCCGGTCGACATGATCACCGGGCCCGGCAATATCTACGTCACGGCCGCCAAACGCCTGTGCCGCTCGCAGGTGGGTATCGACGCCGAAGCGGGTCCTACCGAGATCGCAATTCTCGCCGACCACACCGCCGATCCGGCACATGTGGCCGCCGACCTGATCAGCCAGGCCGAACACGACGAGATGGCCGCCAGTGTCCTGGTCACCCCCAGCGCGGAGCTGGCTGATGCCACCGACGCCGAACTCGCCGCGCAACTGCAGACGACCGTGCACCGCGAGCGCGTCACGGCGGCGCTTTCCGGACCGCAATCGAAGATCATCCTGACCGACGACCTCGACGCGGCCGTCAAGGTGGTCAACGCCTACGCCGCGGAGCACTTGGAGATCCAGACCGCTGACGCCGCGCAGGTCGCCACTCGAATTCGTTCCGCAGGAGCAATTTTCGTCGGGCCGTACGCACCGGTGAGCCTTGGCGACTACTGCGCCGGTTCCAACCACGTGTTGCCCACCGCGGGCAGCGCACGCCACTCCAGCGGACTGTCGGTGCAGACCTTCCTGCGCGGCATCCACGTCGTCGACTACACCGAGGCCGCCCTCAAAGACGTCTCCGGCCACCTGGTCACGCTGGCTAAGGCCGAAGATCTTCCGTCGCACGGCGAGGCGGTACGCCGGAGGTTCGAACGGTGAACTCATTGAGGACCCGCCCGACGCTCGACGATCTGCCATTGCGCGATGACCTGCGCGGCAAGTCGCCCTACGGCGCGCCGCAACTGGAAGTCCCGGTGCGGCTGAACACCAACGAGAACCCGCACCCGCCGACTCAGGCACTGGTCGACGACGTGGTGCGCTCGGTTCGCCAGGCGGCCGCTGATCTGCACCGCTACCCCGACCGCGACGCCGTTGCCCTGCGCACCGACCTGGCCGCCTATCTCACTGCTCAGACCGGGATCTCAGTCGGTGTCGAAAGCGTTTGGGCCGCAAACGGTTCCAACGAAATCCTGCAACAGCTGTTGCAAGCCTTCGGCGGCCCCGGCCGCAGCGCGATCGGATTCGTCCCGTCGTATTCGATGCACCCCATCATCTCAGGCGCGACCCGCACCGAATGGCTGGAAACCTCCCGCGCCGATGACTTCAGCCTCGACATCGACCGCGCGGTCGCCGCAATCATCGAGCGCCGGCCGGACGTGGTGTTCCTCGCCAGCCCCAATAACCCCTCGGGACAGAGTGTTTCGCTGGAAGAGCTGCGCCGGCTGCTGGATGCGGCGCCGGGGATCGTGATCGTTGACGAGGCCTACGGCGAGTTCTCGTCGCAGCCCAGCGCCGTCACGCTGGTCGAGGAGTATCCGAGCAAGCTGGTCGTCACCCGCACCATGAGCAAGGCGTTCGCGTTCGCTGGGGGGAGACTGGGCTACCTGGTTGCCACGCCCGCCCTGGTACAGGCCATGCTGCTGGTCCGGTTGCCGTATCACCTGTCCTCGGTGACCCAGGCTGCCGCCCGGGCGGCGCTGCGGCACGCCGACGACACCCTGGGCAGTGTCGCCACCCTGATCGCCGCGCGTGAGCGGGTATCAACGGCGTTGACTAACATGGGATTTCGGGTCATTCCCAGTGACGCCAACTTTGTGTTGTTCGGTGAATTCGCCGACGCGCCGGTCGCCTGGCAGCATTATCTGGAAGCCGGCGTCCTGATCCGCGACGTGGGTATCCCCGGCTATTTGCGCACCACCATCGGGCTCGCAGAAGAGAACGACGCTTTCTTGAGAGTGAGTGCCCAGATAGCCGCCACCGATCTAGCCCATTGCTCCGGAGCGATCGCGAGGGCGGCGCAGCCGGGTGATGCGGGTCGCGACCATGATTTGGGAGCGATCGCGAGGGCGGCGCAGCCGGGTGATGCGGGTCGCGACCAGGAATTAGGAGAACTGTGACCACCGAAAACCGTCGCGCCCGCATCGAGCGTCGCACCCGCGAATCCGACATCGTCATCGAACTCGACCTCGACGGCACCGGCGAGGTGGATATCGACACGGGCGTCCCGTTCTACGACCACATGCTTACGGCGTTGGGCTCGCACGCCAGCTTCGACCTGATGGTGCGCACCAAAGGCGACGTGGAGATCGAGGCGCATCACACCATCGAGGACACCGCGATCGCGTTGGGCCAGGCGCTGGGGCAGGCTCTCGGCGACAAGAAGGGCATTCGCCGGTTCGGCGATGCGTTCATTCCGATGGACGAGACTCTGGCACACGCCGCCGTCGACGTCTCCGGCCGTCCGTACTGCGTACACAGCGGGGAGCCGGATCACCTGCAGCACACCACCATTGCCGGTAGCTCGGTGCCATACCACACCGTCATCAACCGGCACGTGTTCGAGTCGTTGGCCGCCAATGCCCGCATCGCACTCCACGTGCGGGTGCTCTACGGTCGCGACCCGCACCACATCACCGAAGCGCAATATAAGGCCGTGGCCCGCGCGCTGCGCCACGCAGTCGAACCCGACCCGCGCGTGTCGGGTGTGCCGTCCACCAAAGGCGTTCTGTGACTGGGAAATCCGTCGTCGTCCTGGACTACGGCTCCGGCAATTTGCGCTCGGCGCAGCGCGCGCTGGAGCGGGTGGGCGCTGGCGTCGAAGTCACCGCGGACGCTGAAAAGGCGCTGTCAGCCGATGGACTCGTGGTGCCCGGCGTCGGCGCTTTCGAGGCTTGCATGACGGGCCTGCGCAAAATCGGCGGCGACCGGATCATCGCCGAGCGGGTCGCCGCCGGTCGTGCGGTGCTGGGCGTGTGCGTCGGCATGCAGATCCTGTTCGCTCGCGGTGTCGAGTTCGGCGTGGAGACAACGGGATGCGGTCAATGGCCCGGTGCGGTGACGCGGCTGGATGCGCCGGTGATCCCGCACATGGGCTGGAATGTGGTCAACGCCGACCCCGGCAGCGTTCTGTTCCGGGGCATGAGCGCCGACACCCGGTTCTATTTCGTACACTCCTACGCCGCTCAGCGGTGGGAAGGTTCAGCCGAAGCGATGTTGACGTGGGCGACACACCAGGTCCCGTTTCTGGCAGCGGTCGAGGATGGGCCGTTGTCCGCAACGCAGTTCCACCCGGAGAAGAGCGGGGACGCCGGTGCGGCCGTGCTGCACAATTGGGTCGAGGGGCTGTAGCCGATGTCGCTGATCTTGTTGCCCGCTGTTGACGTGGTCGAGGGTCGCGCGGTTCGACTGGTACAGGGCAAGGCCGGAAGCGAAACTGAGTACGGTTCAGCCCTGGACGCGGCGTTGGGCTGGCAGCGTGACGGCACCGACTGGATTCACCTGGTGGACCTGGACGCGGCATTCGGCCGCGGTTCCAATCGCGAACTGATGGCCGAGGTGGTAGGTAAACTCGACGTGCAGGTGGAGTTGTCCGGGGGCATCCGCGACGACGATTCGCTGGCCGCCGCGTTGGCCACCGGGTGCGCCCGGGTCAACGTGGGCACCGCCGCGCTGGAGAACCCGCAGTGGTGTGCCCGGGCGATCGCTGAGCACGGCGACAAGGTCGCCGTCGGGCTGGATGTGCAGATCCTGCAAGGAGTGTCAGGCGGCGCACACCGATTGCGTGGTCGCGGGTGGGAGACCGACGGCGGCGACTTGTGGGAGGTGCTGGATCGTCTCAACGCCGAGGGATGTTCGCGCTACGTGGTCACCGACGTCACCAAGGACGGCACTCTGGCCGGACCCAACCTGGAGCTGCTGGCCGCGGTTGCCGAGCGGACGCACGCGCCGGTGATCGCCTCCGGCGGCGTGTCCAGCCTGGACGATCTGCGCGCCATCGCGACACTGACCAACCGCGGGATCGAGGGAGCAATCGTGGGCAAAGCCCTCTATGCCGGCAGGTTCACGCTGCCGCAGGCGCTGGCCGCGGTGCGGGAGTAGGCCCCATGGATCTGGATGCGCTGGTTCGACAAGCATCGGACATCCTGGACGACGCCGTCGAGCCGTTCTTGGCCGGCCACCGGGCCGAGTCGGCGATCAGCAAGAAGGGCAACGACTTCGCCACCGAGGTCGATCTGGCCATCGAGCGCCAGGTCGTCGACGCATTGATCGCCGAAACCGGTATCGAGGTGCACGGCGAAGAATTCGGCGGTGCCGACGTCGACTCCCCGTGGGTGTGGGTTTTGGACCCGGTCGACGGCACCTTCAACTATGCAGCCGGATCACCCATGGCGGGGATCCTGCTGGGTCTGCTGCGCGATGGCGAGCCGGTGGCCGGCCTGACGTGGCTGCCGTTCACGGGCCAGCGCTACACCGCTGTGGCCGGCGGCCCGTTGATCAAAAACGGTGAGCCACAGCCGAAGCTGGCGCACGCCGAGCTGGCGGACGCGCTCGTCGGCGCCGGCTCTTTCAGCGCCGACTCCCGGGGCCGGTTCCCCGGCCGCTACCGAGTCGCGGTGCTGGAGAACCTCAGCCGGCTGTCGTCTCGCTTGCGCATGCACGGCTCCACCGGACTGGACCTCGCCTATGTCGCGGACGGAATCCTGGGTGGTGCTATAAGTTTCGGCAGCCACGTGTGGGACCACGCCGCGGGCGTGGCGTTGGTTCGGTCCGCGGGTGGCATCGTGACCGACCTGGCCGGCGAGCAATGGACCCCGGCGTCGCGCTCCGCGCTGGCCGCGGCGCCGGGAGTGCATGCGGAGATACTCGAAATCCTGCGCAGCACAGGGCAACCGGAGGATTACTGAGATGCAGCATCACTCCGGTGACGGCCTGGCAGTGCGGGTGATCCCGTGCCTGGACGTCGACGACGGACGCGTGGTCAAGGGAATCAACTTCGAGAACCTCAGGGACGCTGGTGATCCCGTCGAACTGGCGGCGGCATACGACGCCGAGGGCGCGGACGAACTGACGTTCCTCGACGTCACCGCGTCCTCCTCCGGTCGGTCCACCATGCTCGATGTGGTGCGCCGCACCGCCGAGCAGGTATTCATCCCACTGACGGTGGGCGGTGGGGTGCGCACCGTGGCCGATGTCGATACCTTGTTACGCGCGGGAGCGGACAAGGTATCGGTCAACACCGCCGCCATCGCACGCCCGGATCTGTTAGCGGAATTGGCAAGGCAATTCGGCTCACAGTGCATCGTGTTGTCCGTTGACGCGCGGAGCGTGCCCGACGGTTCGCCGCCCACGCCGTCGGGCTGGGAGGTCACCACGCACGGCGGCCGGCGCGGCACCGGGATCGACGCGGTGCAGTGGGCCGCCCGTGGCGCAGAACTTGGTGTGGGCGAGATCCTGCTCAATTCGATGGACGCCGACGGCACCAAGGCAGGCTTCGACCTGGCCATGCTGCGTGCAGTGCGCGCGGCGGTCACCGTGCCGGTGATCGCCAGCGGTGGCGCAGGAGCCGCAGAGCATTTTGCGCCCGCGGTAACCGCAGGTGCCGATGCGGTGTTGGCGGCCAGCGTGTTTCACTTCCGGGAGCTGACGATCGGGCAGGTGAAGGCCGCGATGGCCGCGCAAGACATCACGGTCCGGATGACCTCACCATGAGCCTGGACCCGAAGATCGCGGCGCGATTGAAGCGCAACGCCGACGGATTGTTCACCGCCGTGGTGCAGGAGCGTAGCAGTGGTGATGTGCTGATGGTCGCCTGGATGGATGACGATGCGCTGGCGCGCACACTGGAAACCCGTGAGGCCACCTACTTTTCGCGATCCCGTGGCGAGCAGTGGATCAAAGGGTTGACGTCGGGGCACACGCAGTACGTGCACTCCGTGCGAATGGACTGTGACGGCGACACCGTGTTGCTGACCGTCGATCAGGCCGGGGGAGCCTGCCACACTGGCGATCACAGCTGCTTCGATGCCGCCGTGTTGCTGGAGCCCGATGCCAGAAGCGAGACCGAGGTTTCGTAGTCAAGTGGGGCCAGGCATGCCGCACAGGCGGGTTCGGCTCTCGACGTCACCGACAAGCCTGCGCCTGTCGCTTCTCCCGGACTCTGAGCCAGCCGGATGTGATCTGCCGACAGACCGCCGTCATTGAAGGAGCCGCGGAAACGCTCGCGGTTTCCTCCGCTGGGACCGACCCGCCGAGCGGGCATCCGGATATGTCCCATTCCGATCAGGAAACGGTATCCCACTCATGGTCGGCGCCACTGAACCCGCAATTCAAACCGACAACGCGGGCACCGGGACTTGCTACGCCGCATGAAATCCTGAGGCAGGAACCGAGCGAATTCGCGACCTTGCCGCCGGGCTGGATAGTCCAATGCTGACTCAGTTCATTGATTTGGCAGGGCAGTAGATGGCATCCACCGTCTTTCGTGGGTAGCGAGATAACCGTCAGTCACGGTAAGTCGCAGGATTGTCAACCGATTCTGCTATCCGCCGGGTCACGATCAAATTCCAGCCTTCCGCTATCGGGCGGCAGGATCCGGCGTCACGCAGCAAGGCACGGGCTTGCACTGCGGACCCACTCTCAGCGCGGAGCCACGTCCAGACCGTTGGCCGCCGCCAGCGCGGCGCGGGTCCATTCGCGCCGATCGACGTCGGGTTTGATGCGGTCCCGGCGAATCTGTTCGACGTCGATAGGCCTACCGACGGTCACCGCATCCGGCACGTGGAAAACGAACGCAGGTCGGTCGGTGGTGATCGCCAGCAGAGCGTCACTGTCAGTGAAACCGTTGGCGCGCATCACGTTTTCGGCCCATCTGGCAGATTTGAGGCCGCCGAAGTCGGTGACGTACACGACCCACAGCCGCGTGCCGCGCTCGTCGTAGAGCCTCCGAACGGCCCGATCGACCATGATGTGCTCACCTGGACCCAGCACGTGTGCCTCGTCGGTGACGAGGTCGGCCAGTTTCAGTGGCAGGGGAGCAGCAGTCGGCGGCGCCGGAGAATTGGTGCCTACCGACGGATTCGCGGGGCTCGCGCCGTCCCGCGCGCCGGGGTGGCTGCGCATCACTGTCAGTGCAAGGACCGCGGCCACGGTGACCAGTGCGACGGCCACCACCGCCGCGATCACCGTGGCGTGACGCGCTCGGCGCCCGCCGGCGTCGGCGGGCTTGGCTGCGCCGATCACCTGTGTCGGCATCTCGACGGCCACGGTGGGGTTGAAAGCGTCGGCGGTGCCCGCCGGAGCCGCCAGCGCGGCGGCGAAATCCGCGCAGGACGCGAACCGCGCGGAGCGGTCCTTTGCGAGTGCCCTGGCGATGGCGGGATTCAGGTGGGCGAGATCCGGGCGCCGCTCGCTGAGTACGGGTGGCGGCGCCGACAGGTGCTGGCTGATGACCACTGCAGGGTTGGGATCTTGAAATGGGGCTCTGCCGGTCAGCAACTGGTAAGCGGTGCACCCCAGCGCGTATTGGTCGGCGCGCCCGTCCAGGTCCGCGCCCTGCAATTGCTCCGGTGGGCAATACGCGGTGGTGCCCATCGTCATGTTGGTAGCCGTCAGGCCGCTGCTGGCACCAAGTTCACGGGCGATGCCGAAATCAGCCAGCAGGATCCGGCGTCGTGGCGTGGGGTTGCCCAACAGGATGTTGGCGGGTTTGACGTCGCGGTGCAGCAAACCTTGAGAATGCGCGTAGTCGAGTGCATCCGCCACCGCGGATATGATGTCAACGACATCCTGCAGAGGCATGCCCGACGGGTATCGGTCGCGCAGCAGTTGAGCGGCGTCGGTACCTTCCACGTAGTCCATCGACAGCCAGAGCTGACCCTCGTACTCACCGCGGTCGTGGATGCCGACGATGTGCTCGTTGTACAGACTCCCGGCCAACTCGGCCTCGCGGTTGAACCGCGCACGAAATTCCAGGTTCGAGGTGAACTCGGCAGGTAGGATCTTCAGGGCATCCCGTCGCGGCAGGCGCGGGTGCTGCGCCAGATACACCTCGCCCATGCCGCCGGCTCCGAGCCGGCGCACGATGGTGTAACCGGCGAATCGCTCGCCTTCCTGTAGGCCCTGGGCGGGGTTTCGGTCAGCGCTGGTCGGCATGTGAGCATGCTACTGAGGCACAAAAGGGCAGGACCAAGCGCTGGTACAATCGGGGGAGCGGTGTATTTCACACCAGTCAGCGATCCGCCGCAGTCCTGGTGCCCGCAGTGCCGCTTTGCAAGCGAATTCTGTTGCATCGCAATCTGTTTCAGCGATTTGAGGCCGACTGCGCCCGGATGGGTGTGGTGACTGGCGTGCCTGTACGCCAGTGGGTCCGATGCCGTATATCGGCTGTCCATGATGTGATTGCGTTATGCGGCAATCGGTTTGGTGACGACGAGGAGGGAGCGATCGGTGGTCAAACGGGTGCCCTGGGACGTGCTGGCGCCACTGATCGCCGTCGTCGCGCTGGTGTTCACCTGGGGGCAACAGATCGGACCAGTGGTGGGTGCGGTGGCCGCGGTTCTGCTCGGCGGTGCCGTTCTTGCCGCGGTCCATCACGCAGAGGTGGTTGCGCACCGCGTCGGTGAACCGTACGGGTCGCTGGTGCTGGCCGTAGCGGTGACCATCATCGAGGTGGCTCTGATCGTCACGCTGATGACTTCCGGAGGTGACAAGGCGGCCACCCTGGCGCGCGACACGGTCTTCGCCGCGGTCATGATCAGCACGAATGGGATCATCGGCGTGTCGCTGCTGATTGGTTCCCGTCGTTTCAACGTGACGCAGTTCAACGCGCACGGCAGCGGTTCGGCGCTGGCCACTGTTGCCACGCTCGCGACGTTGGGGCTGGTGCTGCCGACCTTCACTACCAGTCATCCGGGTCCGCAGTTTTCTCCCGGCCAGCTCGCTTTCGCGGCCGTGGCCTCGCTGGCTCTCTACCTGATGTTCGTTTTCACCCAGACAGTTCGGAATCGCGACGTCTTCCTGCCGGTGGCGCAGCAGGACGCGGTCGAGGACGACGATCACGAGGAACCGCCGACGACGAAATCGGCGCTGGTCAGTCTTGGAATGTTGCTTGTCGCGCTGGTTGCCGTGGTCGGACTTGCCAAAGTGGAGTCGCCGATCATCGAGCGCATGGTGGCGGCCGCCGGCTTTCCGCATTCGTTCGTCGGCGTGGTGATCGCTTTGGTGGTATTGATGCCAGAAACCCTGGCGGCTGCGCGGGCGGCGCACCAGGGCCGCGTGCAGATCAGCCTGAACCTGGCATACGGCTCCGCGATAGCAAGCATCGGGCTCACCATCCCAACTATCGCGCTGGCCTCGGTCTGGATCCGAGGGCCGTTACTGCTCGGGCTGGGATCGACTCAGCTGGTGCTGCTGGCGCTGACGGTGGTGGTCAGCGTGCTTACCGTGGTGCCCGGCCGGGCCACCCGGCTGCAGGGTGAGGTGCACCTGGTGGTGCTGGCCGCCTGGTTGTTCCTGGCGATCAGCCCGTAGCCGGGTTCAGCGGCCGCGTCGATTCACGCGGGCCGAGCGTGAAGCCAGCTTCACGTTGGCGCCGAGGGTGTCACGCTGACAGCGCCCGCTCAGCGGCCGCGCAGCGTCTCCAGCGCCTTGTCGGCGTGCGTGTCCATGCTGATCTCGCTGGAAATCACATTGAGCACCGTGCGGTCGGTGTCGATAACGAATGTGGTGCGCTTGACCGGCATCAGCTTGCCGAGCAGGCCGCGCTTGACGCCGAACTGCGTGGCCACCTTGCCTTCGGTATCGGAGAGCAGCGGGTAGTCGAAGTGCTGCGTATCGGCAAACTTGGCCTGCTTCTGCACGGGATCGGTGCTGATACCGACCCGGTTGGCGCCCACCGCGGCGAACTCGGAGGCCAGGTCGCGAAAGTGACAGGCCTCCTTGGTGCATCCCGGAGTCATGGCTGCCGGATAGAAAAACAGCACCACGGGACCGCTGGTCAGCAGCTCGCTCAGCTTGCGAAGCGTGCCCGTCTGATCGGGAAGCTCGAAGTCGGCCACGGTTTCACCAGTTTTCATGGCGGTCACGCTACGCCGGCGGGCATCCCGCGATCTGGTTGGATGGTCCGGTGCACGCCAACCTCGCAGCCACGACGACGCGGGAGGATTTCCGCGTGCTGGCGGCCGAGCACCGGGTGGTCCCGGTCACCCGCAAGGTGCTGGCCGACAGCGAAACTCCGCTGTCGGCGTATCGCAAGCTTGCCGCCAGTCGCCCAGGGACGTTCCTGCTGGAGTCGGCAGAGAACGGTCGGTCGTGGTCGCGCTGGTCCTTCATCGGCGCCGGGGCCCCGACGGCATTGAGCGTGCGGGACGGGCAGGCGGTGTGGTTGGGCGCGGTGCCCAAGGATGCTCCCGCCGGTGGCGACCCACTAGAGGCGTTGCGTGCGACCCTGCAGGTGCTGGCCACCGCAGGACTGCCGGGGCTGCCGCCCCTGTCCGGCGGCATGGTCGGCTACTTCGCCTACGACATGGTGCGGCGCCTGGAGCGGCTGCCCGAGCTCGCCGTCGACGACCTGAAGCTGCCGGACATGCTCCTGCTGCTGGCCACCGACGTGGCCGCGGTCGACCACCACGAGGGCACCATCACGCTCATTGCCAATGCCGTGAACTGGAACGGCACCGACGAGCGGGTGGACTGGGCATATGACGACGCGGTCGCGCGGCTCGACGTGATGACCGCCGCCCTCGGCCAGCCGCTACCGTCCACAGTCTCCACCTTCAGCAAACCCGAACCGGTGCATCGCGCCCAGCGCACCGTCGAAGAGTACGGCGCGATCGTCGATTACCTGGTGGAACAGATCGCCGCGGGGGAAGCCTTTCAGGTAGTGCCGTCCCAGCGCTTTGAGATGGACACCGACGTCGACCCGATCGACGTGTACCGGATGCTGCGGGTGAGTAACCCCAGCCCCTACATGTACCTGCTGCAGATTCCCGATAGCGAAGGCGCGGTTGATTTCTCCATCGTCGGGTCGAGCCCCGAGGCGCTGGTCACGGTGCAGGACGGGCGGGCGACGACGCACCCCATCGCCGGAACACGGTGGCGCGGGCAGACCGAAGAAGAAGACGTGCTGCTGGAAAAGGAACTGCTGGCCGACCAGAAAGAACTCGCCGAGCACCTGATGCTGGTTGACCTCGGCCGCAACGACCTGGGCCGGGTCTGTACGCCGGGCACCGTCCGCGTCGAGGACTACAGCCACATCGAGCGCTACAGCCACGTGATGCACCTGGTATCGACGGTGACGGGGTTGCTCGCGGAGGGTAAGACCGCCCTGGATGCGGTGACGGCTTGTTTTCCGGCCGGCACCCTCTCGGGTGCGCCGAAAGTGCGCGCAATGGAACTCATCGAGGAGGTCGAGAAGACCCGGCGGGGCCTGTACGGCGGTGTGGTGGGTTACCTCGACTTCGCCGGTAACGCCGACTTCGCGATAGCCATTCGTACCGCACTCATGCGCGATGGCACTGCCTACGTACAAGCGGGCGGCGGCGTCGTAGCCGACTCCAACGGGCCCTACGAGTACAACGAGTCACGAAATAAGGCTAGGGCGGTGCTCAACGCGATCGCCGCGGCCGAAACACTGACCGTCCCGGGCGCGCCCGGTGGCTGACGCCCCGCGCCGCGGCCGGCTCACTTTTGGACTCGCCCAGTTACTGCTGGTAGCCGCAGCAGGCGCGTTGTGGGCGGCGTCGCGGTTTTCGTGGGTGATCATCCGGTCCTTTGACGGGCTGGGACCACCGAAGGAGATCACGCTGTCGGGGGCATCCTGGTCGACCGCGCTCGTACCCCTGGCGATAGTGAACCTGGCCGCCGCCGTCGCGGCGCTGGCGGTCCGGGGCTGGCAGTTGCGCGCGCTGGCGGCGCTGCTGGCGGTCGTCAGCTTTGCGATCGGCTACCTCGGCATCAGCCTGTGGGCGGTGCCGGATGTGGCGGCGCGCGGCGCTGATCTCGCGCACGTCCCGGTGGCGACGCTGGTTGGTAGCGCCCGTCAGTACTCCGGGGCGACGGTGACCGTGTTGGCGGGGGTGTGCACGCTGGTTGCCGCGGCCCTGTTGGTGCGCGCGGCGTCGGCAGGCGGCGCTGCCCGTTCGGATGGCACGAAATACCTGGCGCCCGGGGCTCGACGCTCCGCAGCGCGGGATCTGGCGGCCCAGGAACCCGATGAAAGAGACCAGCAGGACGGGCGGGCACAGCTGTCGGAGCGCATGATTTGGGACGCTCTGGACGAGGGCCGCGACCCTACTGATCGGCCGCGCGACACCGACACCGAGGGGCGGTGACGGACCCCGTCGTGACGGTCGCTACCCTTCTTTCACGCCGTCGAAATCGGTTGGCGAGCGTGGGGTGACCCAGAGTCACAGTGGGTTACAGAAGGAAGGAACCGCAGGTATGAGTCCGGCCAACGTGCTTGACTCCATTCTTGAGGGAGTCCGGGCCGATGTTGCCGCGCGCGAAGCCCGCGTAAGTCTTTCCGAAATCAAGGCCGCCGCGGCCGCCGCTCCGCCGCCTCTTGACGTGATGGCCGCGCTGCGCGAGCCCGGTATCGGCGTGATCGCCGAAGTCAAGCGCGCCAGTCCGTCGAAGGGTCCACTGGCCAGGATCGCCGACCCGGCGAAGCTGGCGCGCGCCTACGAGGACGGCGGCGCCCGGATCATCAGTGTGCTGACCGAGGAACGACGTTTCCACGGCTCGCTCGATGATCTTGACGCTGTGCGCGCGGCGGTGTCGATTCCGGTGTTGCGCAAAGACTTTGTGGTGCAGCCCTACCAGATCCACGAGGCGCGCGCGCACGGCGCCGACATGTTGCTGCTCATCGTCGCCGCGCTGGACCAGTCGGCGTTGGTGTCGATGCTCGACCGCACCGAGTCGCTCGGCATGACGGCGTTGGTGGAGGTACACACCGAAGAAGAAGCCGATCGCGCACTGAAGGCCGGTGCCAACGTAATCGGGGTCAATGCCCGCGATCTCACCACGCTGGAGGTCGACCGGGACTGCTTCGCGCGGATCGCTCCGGGGCTGCCCAGCAAGGTGATCAGGATCGCCGAATCCGGTGTTCGCCACACCGGCGACCTGTTGGCTTATGCCGGCGCGGGCGCTGATGCCGTGCTCGTCGGCGAAGGGCTGGTCAAGAGTGGCGATCCCCGTGCCGCGGTCGCCGACCTGGTCACCGCGGGAACCCATCCGTCCTGTCCGAAACCGGCTCGCTAGCCGTTGATGTGCTGCGCACGCCCTGAGTCCTTCTGATGGCAGACCTGTCGAACCCGGACATTCCGCGCACTAGTGCCGCCATCGTCGAACGCACCCGCTACGACCCGGACGCGGGCGGCCATTTCGGCGTTTACGGCGGGCGCTATGTGCCCGAGGCGTTGATGGCTGTCATCGAAGAAGTCACCGCCGCTTACGAAAAGGAACGCGTCAACCAGGATTTCCTGGACACCCTGGACAAGTTGCAGACGCACTACGCCGGGCGGCCGTCTCCGTTGTACGAGACGACCCGGCTCGCTGAGCATGCAGGTTCGGCGCGGATCTTTCTCAAACGAGAAGACTTGAATCACACCGGTTCTCACAAGATCAATAACGTGTTGGGTCAGGCGTTGCTGGCGCGCCGGATGGGAAAGACACGGGTGATCGCCGAAACGGGCGCCGGCCAGCACGGCGTCGCCACGGCCACCGCATGCGCACTCATGGGATTGGACTGCATCATCTACATGGGCGCCGTCGACACCGCACGCCAAGCCCTCAACGTGGCCCGGATGCGGTTGCTCGGTGCGCAGGTCGTGTCGGTACAGACGGGATCCAGAACCCTCAAGGACGCCATCAACGAGGCATTCCGCGACTGGGTCACCAACGCCGACAACACCTACTACTGCTTCGGCACCGCCGCCGGGCCGCATCCCTTCCCGACGATGGTGCGCGACTTCCAACGCATCATCGGCATGGAGACGCGCGTCCAAATCCAGGCTCAGGCCGCAAGGTTGCCCGACGCGGTGGTCGCCTGCGTCGGTGGCGGATCAAACGCGATCGGTATCTTCCACGCCTTTCTCGACGACCCCGGCGTGCGGCTGGTGGGGTATGAAGCCGCCGGCGACGGCGTCGAGACGGGCCGCCACGCGGCGACATTCACCGGCGGATCGCGCGGCGCGTTCCAGGGTTCGTTCTCCTACCTGCTACAGGACGAAGACGGACAGACCGTCGAATCGCACTCCATCTCGGCGGGTTTGGACTACCCCGGGGTAGGGCCGGAACACGCCTGGCTCAAGGACTCGGGACGCGTCCAGTACGAGCCGATCACCGACACGGAGGCAATGGACGCCTTCGGCCTGCTGTCCCGATCGGAGGGCATCATCCCGGCTATCGAATCCGCGCACGCGGTGGCCGGAGCGCTGAAATTGGGCGCTGAATTGGGAAAGGGCGCGGTGATCGTGGTGAATCTGTCGGGCCGCGGCGATAAAGATGTGGAGACCGCCGCCAGGTGGTTCGGTCTGATGGACGAGTCATGACCGTTCAGCAGAGCCAGACCAGCAGACTGGGGCCGACGTTCGATTCGTGCCACGCCGAAGACCGGGCGGCATTGATCGGCTACCTGCCCACCGGCTACCCGGACGTGCCGACGTCGTTGCAGGCGATGACCACCCTGGTCGAATCCGGTTGCGACATCATCGAAGTCGGCGTGCCGTATTCCGACCCGGGAATGGACGGTCCGACGATTCAGCGGGCTACCGAGCAGGCGCTGAGCGGGGGAGTTCGGGTACGTGACACGTTGCGAGCGGTCGAGGAGATCAGCGCCGCCGGCGGCCGTGCGGTGGTGATGACCTACTGGAACCCGGTGCTGCGCTACGGGATTGATGCTTTTGCCCGCGACCTGGCAGCGGCGGGAGGTCAGGGTCTGATCACTCCGGACCTGATTCCCGACGAGGCGGGTCAATGGATCGCGGCGTCCGACGAGTACGCGTTGGATCGCATCTTCCTGGTGGCCCCGTCTTCGACGCCCGAACGGCTGGTGGCTACCGTCGAGGCGTCGCGCGGATTCGTCTACGCGGCTTCGACGATGGGTGTGACGGGCGCGCGTGATGCGGTGTCGACGGCCGCACCTGAACTCGTGAGGAGGGTGAAGGCGGTGGCTGACATACCGGTGGGCGTCGGCCTTGGCGTGCGGTCGGGCGAGCAGGCCGCGCAGATCGGCGGCTATGCCGATGGCGTGATCGTCGGATCGGCGCTGGTGTCTGCGCTGGGCGAGGGTTTGCCCGCACTGCGTGCGCTGACCGAGGAACTCGCCGCAGGGGTACGTCGCGGGCAGTCCGCATGACGACTACCTACCTCGCCTACATTCCCAGCCCGCCGCGCGGCGTTTGGCACTTGGGGCCGCTACCCATTCGCGCCTACGCGTTCTTCATCATCACCGGCATACTGGTCGCCCTGGTGATAGGGGACCGGCGCTGGGCGGCCCGGGGCGGTCAACGGGGCGTCGTTTACGACATCGCGCTGTGGACAGTGCCGTTCGGGTTGATCGGGGGCCGTCTCTATCACCTGGCAACGGACTGGCAGACTTACTGGGGTCCCGGTGGTGCCGGTTTGGCTGCGGCGGTGCGGATCTGGGACGGCGGCTTGGGTATTTGGGGTGCGGTGGCGCTGGGTGCGGTTGGTGCCTGGATCGGTTGCAGACGTCGCGGTATTCCGGTGTCGGCCTTCCTCGACGCGGTGGCTCCCGGAGTGGTGCTCGCGCAGGCGATCGGACGGCTCGGAAACTATTTCAACCAAGAGCTTTACGGGCGGGAAACCACGCTGCCGTGGGGCCTGGAAATCTTTTACCGGCGGGACCCGGCCGGATATGTCGACGTTCATTCGCTCGACGGTGTCTCGACGGGGCAGGTGGCACTCGTCGTGCAGCCGACGTTCCTCTACGAATTGATCTGGAATGTCTTGGTATTCGTCACGTTGATCTATCTGGATCGGCGATTCACGCTGAGCCATGGTCGGCTCTTCGCGTCTTATGTCGCGCTCTACTGCATCGGGCGCTTCGGCGTCGAGTTGTTGCGAGACGACACCGCGACACATATCGCGGGCATTCGGATCAATACGTTCACGTCGACGTTCGTCTTCATCGGCGCGGTGGTCTACATCATCCTGGCGCCCAAGGACCGGGCGGATCCAGAGTTGTTGCGTGGCCGTGGGGCTCCGGACCTTGAAAGGGTCCCCGAACCGGAAGCGGACCAGGACAAGGAACTGGCGACAGTTGCGGCGGCATCGGCAGCTTCGGCGGCTGCCGCTTCGGCAGCGGGAGGCGGTGATGAAGCCGGTGCGGTCGGAGAGCCGGAAACCGAGCGGTCTGCTGCCGAGGCTGAGGTGGCGGAGGTTGGCGACGGTGAGGCTGAGTCTGACGTGGTTGAGGAGCCGGCGGCGGAGATTGAGCAGGCGGTAGCTGCGGAGTCGGTTGAGGCGGGGGCCGAGGCTGAGCCGGTGGAGGTTGGCGACGGTGAGGCTGGGTCCGAGGTCGTTGAGGAGCCGGCGGCGGAGATTGAGCAGGCGGTAGCTGCGGAGCCGGTTGAGGTGGGGGCCGAGGCTGAGCTGGGGGAGGTTGGCGACGGTGAGGCTGGGTCCGAGGTCGTTGAGGAGCCGGCGGCGGTGGACTCCGCTGCAGAAGTCGAGATTGACGGACCGGCGCCGAAGCCTCAGGACGCCGACTCGATCAACGCGGTCGTCGAGGATGCCGACCCCGACACCGGAATCGGTGACGCGCCTGACGCCGGGGAGTCCGAGCAGCCCGCGGCGATCGAGGGTGAGCCTGCAAAGGGCGAGTCGGGTAATGACGGCGGCGCTGATGAAGGTGCAGCCGGGCAACTGGCCGACTCGCCGCCAGCCGAGGCCGAGGCCGTCGAGCCGGAGGGCGATGGCGTCAAGGCGCCTACGAATGCAGCTGCTACCTCGGGCGACATCGGCGCGGCGCGGCCGCGTTGGCGATTGCGGCTCAGGCGGCAGCGTTCTTAACGCTACTCGCTGGGCGCTGATTGCATTGTGCCCCAATTAGTTTCGGTCGGCGACCCGCGTGATACCGCCGATGTCACAGAGATCGCGAGCAGGTCACCGCCTCGTCAGCAGTACGAATGAGGTGACTGACGGTCCTCCCGGTGAACCGTCGAGGCGCCGGGCAGCGCCCAGCACTATCTGGCATGCTGAATCCGTGACCGATCAGTCGTGGTCCGGCGCACCAGACCCGGGCTACCCGCAGCAGGACCCGGGATATCCGCCGCCTCCGTTTCCGCCGCCCTACCAGCCGCATCCGCAATACGGGCCCGGCTACGACCCGTCGGCGCCGTTCGGCCGGCATCCTGTTACGGGCCAGCCGTATTCGGACAAGTCCAAGACGGTCGCGGGCCTACTGCAACTGCTGGGGCTATTCGGTCTGGTCGGCATCGGACGTATATACGCCGGGCACATCGGGTTAGGCATCGCGCAAATGGTGGTCGGCTGGGTGACGTGTGGTCTCGGGGCGGTCATTTGGGGCGTCATCGACGCGGTGCTGATCCTCACCGACAAAGTCACCGATCCGCAGGGCCGACCACTCCGTGATTGAACCTGACCCACCCTTCCCGGCGTCCCCGACGGGGCGATATGTGGCTGGAGGAACCGCGGCGGTGTTGGCGGGTGCCCTGGCGTACATCGGGACCGCCGACCCACACAACCCGCAATCGGTCTACCCGCAATGCCCGTTCAAGTGGGTTACCGGCTTGAACTGTCCGGCCTGCGGTGGGCTTCGGATGACGCACGATCTGCTGCACGGCCACCTGATGGCAAGCGTCTACGACAATGTCTTCCTGCTAGTGCTTATCCCGCTTCTTGCGGCTTGGATCGCGGTGCGCCGGTTCAGTGGCCGATCATGGCTCCCGATACCCACGACGGTCACCTTGGTGTTAGCGGCCACGGCCTGGACCGTCGTGCGCAACCTGCCAGGCTTTCCTCTAATGCCGACCGTTCTCAGCGGTTGATCCACGCGCGGCGCGCACGGCCGCGAACGTGAAGCTGCTCGCACGCTCGGCGTCGAACGTGAAGCTGGTCGCACGCTCGGCGTCGCGCGGGTCCCCGCGCGTCGGATGTTCCAGTCGCCGTGATGCCAGACGGCGCGACTATGCTTTGTCGTCGTGACTAGACGCGGAAAGATCGTCTGCACCCTCGGGCCGGCCACCCCCACCGACGAGTTAGTCCGTGAACTGGTTGAAGCCGGAATGGACGTCGCCCGAATGAACTTCAGCCACGGCGATTATGCGGATCATGAAGCCGCTTACAACCGCGTCCGCGCCGCTTCGAACGCCACCGGCCGTGCCGTCGGCATCCTGTGCGACCTGCAAGGCCCCAAACTCAGGCTCGGACGCTTCGTGAACGGGCCCACCTACTGGGCCGACGGCGAAACCGTGCGGATCACTGTCGCTCACTGTGAAGGCAGCCACGACCGGGTATCCACCACCTACAAGCGGCTCGCGCAAGACGCGACACCTGGTGACCGGGTGCTGGTCGACGACGGCAAGGTCGGACTCATTGTCGACCGCGTCGAGGGTGACGACGTGGTGTGCAAGGTCATCGAGGGCGGACCGGTCAGCAACAACAAGGGCATCTCGCTGCCGGGGATGAACGTGTCCGCCCCGGCTCTGTCCGAAAAGGACATCCAGGACCTGACGTTCGCGCTCAAGCTGGGTGTCGACATGGTGGCGCTGTCGTTCGTGCGCTTGCCCTCCGACGTCGAACTGGTCCACGAGGTGATGGACCGGGTAGGGCGACGGGTACCGGTAATCGCCAAGCTGGAGAAGCCCGAAGCCATCGACAACCTCGAGGCCATCGTGCTGGCGTTCGATGCGGTGATGGTGGCCCGCGGTGACCTCGGCGTCGAGCTGCCATTGGAAGAAGTACCGCTGGTGCAGAAGCGGGCGATCCAGATGGCCCGCGAGAACGCCAAGCCGGTCATCGTGGCGACGCAGATGCTGGACTCGATGATCGAGAATTCCCGACCCACCCGGGCCGAGGCGTCCGACGTCGCCAATGCCGTGCTGGACGGCGCCGACGCGCTGATGTTGTCCGGCGAGACCTCCGTCGGCAAGTATCCGCTGCTGGCGGTCAAGACGATGTCGCGCATCGT
The DNA here is from genome assembly GCF_054515735.1 of Mycobacterium sp. ML4. Taxonomy (NCBI): domain Bacteria; kingdom Bacillati; phylum Actinomycetota; class Actinomycetes; order Mycobacteriales; family Mycobacteriaceae; genus Mycobacterium; species Mycobacterium sp. ML4. The sequence continues at coordinate 81,675 of NZ_JBTNSY010000011.1, read as the reverse complement.
GTGTGCGGTCGAGGAGAATTCGACGGCCGCGCCGCCGCTGACCCATGTGCCGCGCACCAAGCGGGGAGTGATCTCCTATGCCGCGCGCGACATCGGCGAGCGGCTGGACGCCAAGGCCCTGGTGGCGTTCACCCAATCCGGCGACACGGTCCGGCGCCTGGCCCGCTTGCACACCCCGCTGCCGTTGCTGGCGTTCACCGACCTGCCGGAGGTACGCAGCCAGCTGGCCATGACCTGGGGCACCGAGACGTTCATCGTTCCACACATGAAGTCGACCGACGGCATGATCCGTGAGGTGGACAAGTCGCTGCTCGAACTGGGCCGCTACAAGCGCGGTGATCTGGTGGTGATCGTCGCGGGCGCGCCTCCCGGCACGGTGGGCTCGACCAATCTGATCCACGTGCACCGGATCGGCGAGGATGACGTCTAGTTGACCGACTTCGAGGAACTGGTGGCGGTACTGGACCTCAGCCGGGTCGCCGATGACCGGTTCGTCGGCTCGCACCCCAGCAAAAACCCGATGCGGACCTTCGGCGGCCTGCTTGTGGCGCAATCGTTCGTCGCGGGCACTCGCACGCTCAAGCGCGATCTGCCGCCGGCCGCCGTGTCGGTGCATTTCATCAACGGCGGTGACACCGCCAAGGACATCGAGTACCACGTCGTCCGGTTGCGCGACGAGCGCAGATTCGCCAACCGGCGCGTCGACGCGATTCAGGACGGAACGCTGTTGTCCTCGGCGATGATCTCCTACATGTCCGGCGGACGTGGCCTCGAACACGGCGTCAACCCGCCGCAGGTCGCCGCGCCAGAGACCGTACCCGCGATAGGTGAGCTGCTGCGCGGCTACGAGCAGACCGTCCCGCATTTCGTCAACGCGCTGCAGCCCGTCCACTGGCGGTACACCAACGACCCGGCATGGATAATGCGAGACAAGGGCGAAACCCTTGCCTACAACCGAGTTTGGCTCAAAGCACGGGGCGCCCTGCCCGACGATCCCGTGCTACACACCGCCACGATGTTGTACTCCTCGGACACCACAGTGCTGGACTCGGTGATCACCACCCACGGTTTGTCCTGGGGCTACGACCGCATTTTCGCGGCATCCGCGAATCACTCGGTCTGGTTCCACCGGCAAGTCAGCTTCAACGACTGGGTGCTCTACTCCACGTCCTCGCCAGTCGCCGCCGATTCGCGCGGTCTGGGCACCGGCCATTTCTTTGACCGCTCGGGACAGGTCATCGCCACGGTTGTGCAGGAGGGCGTGTTGAAGTACTTTCCCCCCCGCAGCAGATAATTCGCGCTACTGGCGCGAAATGCATTGTTGCGTAATCGAATTGAGTATTGCGACCTCTTCTTGAGGATAACCGGCTGCGGGCCCGGGCTGGCGGTGCTGACGCTGATGGCCTCGATCGCGGCCGCACCGCGTCAGCACGCTCTGCTCCAGCTCGACCAGGCCGCCGCGTTGCAGTTGAACTCAACGGCGCTGACGATGCCGGCCGGTATCGCGCCCGGCGGCGACATGCGGGCGATTCGGCCGATCCCCGCCGCTCCCGGCATCGAGGGCGGCGCCTTGTGATCGCGGGCTATCCCTTGCGGTGAAACATTCCGCTGGCACGCTGCGATACTAATTCTGCAGGGATCAGGAGTAACGTTGGCGCTAGACGCAGCTCATCTTCGGAGGTGCGGATGAAACAACCGTTAGTGGGTTTGCTGCCGAGACGGCAGCGGCACGAACGTGTTGTGGTCCATGTCGATTCGCCGGCGGCCCGGTGCCTCGGCGCGCTGGGGGTCCTGGTCGCGGCGTGCTGGCTGATCGCGGTGTTCACCCGCGACCGTCGGCACGAAGACTGGCACGACGCCGGGCGGCTGGTCTGGTCGCTGACGATCTTGGCCGCAGTGGCCCTGATCGCACGCGGCATCTTCCTCGGCCGGCCGGTCACGGCCAGGCACGGGCTGGCTGCTTGCGCGATGCTCGTCGGCGGTCTTGGCGCGCGCGTGCTCTCGTTCGATCTACTCGGCCAGTTCTTGATCGCCGGTTCAGGACTGGCCCTGATGTGGCCGATGGCCGCGCGGGCTCGGCCCGAGGACCTGCCCCGGGTGTGGCGACTTGTCAATGCGACCCAACGTGACCCGCTGGCCCCGTTCGCGATGCAGACCGGCAAGTGTTACCACTTCAACGACCAGGCCACCGCGGCGCTGGCCTACCGGACCCGCCTCGGCTTTGCGGTGGTGAGTGGAGACCCGATCGGCGACGAAACGCAATTCCCAAGCCTGATAGCCGATTTCGCCGCCGTGTGTCACACCCACGGCTGGCGGATGGTGGTGCTGGGTTGTGGGGAACGCCGGCTCGACTTGTGGAGTGCGGAGGTGATCGGACAGTCATTGCGTGCCATACCGATTGGCCGCGACGTCGTCGTCGACGTGGAAGGCTTCGCGCTCGTCGGCCGCAGGTTCCGTAACCTCCGGCAGGCGGTGAACCGCACCCATAACGCCGGCCTGACAACGGAGATCGTGGCTGAGCAGGAACTCGATTCCGACCTGTGCGCGGAGCTGACGGCGGTGCTGCGGGCTTCCGCGAAAGGGGCTCGCACCGACCGTGGATTTTGCATGAATCTCGACGGTGTGCTGCAGGGACGTTATCCCGGTACGCAGTTGATCATCGCCAGGGATGCACAGGGAGTCGTGCAGGGATTCCATCGATATGCGACCGCGGGCGGGGGCAGCGATGTCTCCCTCGACGTGCCCTGGCGGCGTCGTGGGGCTCCGAACGGGATCGACGAGCGGCTCAGCATCGACATGATCGCGGCGGCCAAAGATCAAGGAGCGCAACGGGTATCCTTGGCTTTTGCCGCATTCCCCGAACTGTTCGAAGGGGATCTTGACGGCTGGCTGAAACGCTGGTGTTACGTGTTGATCCATATATTGGATCCGTTGATCGCCCTCGAGTCCTTATTCCGTTACCTCAGCAAGTTTCATGCCATGGACGCGCGTCGATATGCGCTGGTATCGCTGACGCAGATCGTGCCGCTGGCGGTCGTGTTGCTGTCGCTGGAATTCATGCCGCGCCGGCGACAGCTGTGACCGCGCAATCGATATCACCGGGAAGGTGGTGAGTCGCCACAACGACAGTTCGAGTGGCCGGCATGAGTTTGGAATCGCCGGCTAACAGCGCGCGCAGGATGCGGTCGGAATCGGCGGCGTCGAGGTGTTCGGTGGGTTCGTCCAGCAGCACGATCGACGCGGGTGAGAGCACCGCCCGCGCCAGTAACAACCTTCTGCGCTGGCCTGCCGAGACCGCCTGGGCCCCGGCGGTCAGCACGGTCGACAGTCCCTCAGGTAGGCCGGACAGCCAGCCGCCCAGTCCCACCGCAGCCAGGGCCGCGCTCAGTTCGTCGTCGTCGCAGTCTCCCCGGGCGACCAGCAGGTTGTCTCGCACCGTAGTGGCGAAGACATGCGCGTCTTCGGCGAAAAAGCTGACCGCGCGCCGCAATTCGTCCTCCCGGATCCGGTGCAGGTCAACCCCGTCCAGAGTTACCTGACCCTGCAGCGGCTGCAGCAACCCGGCCAGGGTCATGAGCAGGGTCGTTTTGCCGGAACCGCTCGGGCCGGTCACAGCGAGGCGCGCACCCGGGCAGAGATCGATTGTGACGCTGACGCCGCGTCCGATGGCGTGTCCGGACACCATGTGTGCAGACAACCGTCCTCCCGGACGTGCCGGCGTCACCGTTTCGGTGCCGGTGTCCTCGTCGACGGGTGGTGCCAGGTCCAGCAGGCGACGCGCCGCGATCCGGGATCTCGTCAGCTGAACCGCAGCAGCCGGCAGGGCTGCGGTGGCCTCGAAAGCCGACAGCGGTAGGAGCATCAGCACCGCCAGCGTCGTCGGTGCGGCGGTCGGTGCCATCCCCAGCGCGGCGGCCACCGCGCCGATCACGCTGACTCCGGTCGCGGCGGTCGGTAGTGCCTCGGCGAACGCTGCGGGCCTGGCCGCCGCGTCCAGCGCGGTGCCCCAATCTCGTTGCTGTCGCTGTGATTGGGCGATGATCCCCGGCAACGCACCCGCGACCCGAAGTTCAGGCCCGTGCTCCAGCGCGAGCATCGCCGCCGTGTCACGCCCGGAATGATGCCGCCGGGCGATCGCCTCTTGGGTGGCGGCGGCCCGTCCTGCCAGCCAGGGTGCCACCACACCGGCGAGGCCCAGACACCCGGCCAGCACCAGTGCCGCCGGCACCGAGATGGCCCCGACGACCACGACGGCCGCCAGCGACAGCACGGTCGCGACCCCGATCGGCACCAGGGCGCGCACCAGCACGTCGGCCAGCGCATCGACGTCGGCGCCGACGCGGGCCACCAGCTCTCCGCTGTGCAGCCGGACCGCGCCCGCGGCCGGGCCGGTGGCCAGCCGGTGGTAGATCTGGGCCCGCGCGGTGCCGGCCGCGCGTAATGCCGTGTCGTGGGTGACCAACCGCTCGCAGTAGCGCAGTACGCCGCGTGAGATGGCGAAGGTGCGCACCGCGACGACGGCGACGGACAGATCGAGCACGGGTGGCATCTGCGATGCCCGCGTGATCAGCCACGCCGAGACGCCAGCCAACGCCAGCGCGCTACCCAGCGCCAGCACCCCGAGCGCCACCGCGGCAACGAGACGGGGGAGCCGGGGCCGCAACAGATCCGCGCTAGTCAGCAGGAAATCAGACCGGCGCATAGCACGCCTCACTCCCGGCGACTACCTCGACGACCCGGTCACCGATGGCCACCACCTGCTCGCGGTGCCCGACGACCACCACCGTCGCACCGCCCCGGGCACGCGCGACGATGGCCGCCAGCACCCGCTGCTCGGTACCGGTATCCAGGTGTGCGGTGGGTTCGTCGAGCAACAAGACCGGTGCCGGTGACCCCAGGGCCCGAACCAGACCCAGCCGCTGCCGTTGCCCGAGTGACAGCCCCACGCCGCCGCGGCCGAGCTCGGTGTCCATCCCGTTTGGAAGCTCAGCCAGCACGGCGTCGAACCCAGCTGCGGCACATGCACTTTCAAGATCATCGAGCGGGCCGTAAAGCGACAGGTTCTCCCGCACGGTGCCCGGGATCAATACCGGGCGTTGCGGCAGCCAGGACAGTTGGCGCCACCATTGCGCCGGTGCAAGGTGACCGAGATCGATCCCGGCCACGGTGACTCGGCCCGACGACGGCGCAGTGAGCGCGGCGATCACCTGCAGCGTGGTGCTCTTGCCGGCGCCGTTGCGTCCGGTCAGTACGGTCACCTCACCCGGCTCGATGGTTGCGTTGAGGTCCCGTGGCGAGCAACCGTCCCGCGCGGCAACGCTGAGGTTTTCGATGCGGATCTGTGCCCCCTGCGCGACCACCGTCTGCTGGCCCGTCGCCGCAGGCGGCGCTTCGCCGATCAGAGCGAAGGCTCTGTCGGCCGCGGCCCTGCCGTCCTGTGCGGCATGGAATTCCACCCCGATACGTCGCAGCGGCCAGTACACGTCGGGTGCCAGCAGGAGCACGGTCAGACCTACCGTGAGACTCATCTCGCCGAACACGAGGCGCAGGCCGATGCCGACCGCGACCAGGGCTACCCCCAGAGTGGCCAGCAATTCGAGCACCAGTGCGGAGAGGAAGGCAATCCGCAGGGTTGCCATAGTCGAACGGCGATGTGCGGCAGCGAGGTCGGCGATGCGGTGCTCGGGACCGGCTGCGCGTCCCAGGGCGCGCAGCGTGGGGATGCCGGCGATCAGATCCAGCAGCCGGGATTGCAACGTGGTCATGGCGGCCAGCGAGGCCGCCGATCGTTGGGCGGTGGCGAGTCCGATCAGCACCATGAAGATCGGTATCAGGGGTAGCGTGATCACCACGATCAGCGTGGATTTCAAGTCGTACCAGGCGATCACCGCGACGGTGGCCGGAGTCAGGACGACGGCCAGCAGCAGGGTCGGCAGATATCCGGTGAAGTAGGGACGCAGACCATCCAGGCCGCGGGTGACCACGACCGCGGCGGCGTCCCGCTGTGCCGCCAACTCGCTGGGCGCGCGAGCGGTCACGGCGGTCAGCACCTGCCCACTGAGGTCGGCGATCACCGCGCTGGCTCCGTGCTGTCCCAGGCGTGCCTGCAGCCAGTGGACAACGGCCCGAAAAGCCCACAATGCCAGAAGAATTGACAGAGGACCCGCCCAGCTGTGCAGGTGCCTGGAGCCTGGATCCGTCGCCACGCGCGCGACGACGCGCGCCAGCACGATCGCTGAGCCGATCGCGCAGCCGGTGATCAGGACTCCGCAGGCCACCTCGGCTAGCAGGTAGCGGCGCAGCGAGCCCGAGGCCCGCCAGAGCCGTGGGTCCAGCGGTGCGCGCGAGTCTTTCCGGGTCAGGACGGACGCCTGGTCAAACCGATCGACGGCGGTATTCCGTCAGCCGAGATCCGTTGCCGGAAAACCCAATAGGTCCATGCTTGATAAACCACCGTCAACGGCGTCATGATCGCGGCCACCCAGGTCATGATCTTGAGGGTGTACGGAGTCGACGAGGCGTTGTAGATCGTCACGTTCCACTGGCTGTCCAGTGTCGATGGGACCAGATTGGGGAACAGTGCGCCGAACAACAACACCACCACGCTCGCCACCACCAACAGGGCGCACACGAACGCCCACCCGTCAGAAATCTGACGCCAGGCCAGCAACACCGCGGTCAGCTGGGCCACAACGGCCACGCCCAATACCGCCCAGGTCCAGTCCTTGCCGTAGGCCAGTTGGGTCCACATCCCGAACCCCGCAACCAAAGCCGTGGCAGGCAGCGAGAACCAGCGGGCGAACCGATGAGCATCGTCACGGATGTCGCCGGCGGTCTTCAGAGCCACGAACAAAGCGCCGTAGAACAGGAACAACGCGGCGGTAGCCACGCCACCGAGCAGCGTATAGGGGTTCAGCACGTCGGTGATCGACAAGTTGACTTGACCGTTGGCTTTCACCGGCAGGCCGCGCACCAGAATTGCGAACGCCGTGCCCCACAGGATTGCGGGTAGCCACGACCCGATCGCGATGCCGAAGTCGGCCCAGCCGCGCCATTTCGTGTCGTCAACCTTGCCTCGCCATTCGATGGCCACGACACGCAAGATCATCCCGAACAGGATGGCCAGCAATGGCAGGTACAGCGTCGAGAACACGGTGGCGTACCACCCGGGGAACGCGGCGAACATCGCCGCGCCGCCAGTAATCAGCCAGACCTCGTTCCCGTCCCATACCGGGCCGATGGTGTTGAGCGCCGCACGCCGGTGTGCTTCACGGTCGCCCTTACTGACCCGCGCGAACGGCTCCATCAACATGCCCACCCCGAAGTCGAAGCCTTCGAGGATGAAGAACCCGAGGAACAGCGCCGCGATGAGGCCGAACCACAACTCCTGAAGGTTCATGTGTCAGCTCCTTTCCGGCCACTGCTAGTAGGCGAACGACAGCGTTTTGACCTGCTCTTGATCGGAGTCCTGGTCCTGTGGCGGCGGCGCCGCGGGTTCGGCGTCGTGCTCCTGCGGCCCTTCGGCGATGTAGCGCTTGAGCAGCCAGAACCAGATGACCGCGAGAACGGCATAGACCAAGGTGAAGGTAGCCAGCGACGTGATCACCATGCCCGGCGTGTGTTGCGAGACACCGGATGCGACGGTCAGGTGAACGTTCTGGTCGCCGGTGGGATTGGGAGCCACGATCCACGGTTGACGCCCCATTTCGGTGAACACCCACCCGGCGATGTTGGCCAGGAACGGTGTCGGAATGGTCAGCAACGCAAATCGGGAGAACCAGCGCTGATCGGGGATTCGTCCGCCACGGGTGAGCCAGAGCGCCAGCAGGGCGAACAGCACCGGGATCGCCAGGAATCCGATCATCGCGCGGAACGACCAGTACGTGACAAACAGGTTGGGCCGGTAGTCATTGGGGCCGAAACGCTGTTCGTAGTCCTTCTGGATGTCGCGCACGCCCTGCAATTTGACGCCCTCGATCTTGCCCTCGGCGAGGAACGGCAGCACGTAGGGCACCTCGATGACACGGGTCAGGGCGTCGCAGTTGTTCTGCCGGCCGACCGTCAGGATGGAGAAGTCCGGGTCGGTCTGGGTGTCGCACAACGATTCCGCAGACGCCATCTTCATCGGCTGCTGCTGGAACATCAGCTTGCCCTGGTGGTCGCCGGTGAAGAACAGTCCGACGGTGGCCAGCAGCACCACCCAGCAGCCCAGGGCGGTGGCGGGCCGGTACATCGCTCGGGTGCCGGGGTCCACGGTGGTGGTCTGAGACCGGACCAGCCACCAGGCGCTGACGGCGGCGACGAAGGTTCCGGCGGTCAGCAGTGCGCCGGCGACGGTGTGGCTGAACGCAGTCAGCCCCGTGTTGTTGGTGAGCAGCGCCAGGATGTCATTCAACTCGGCCCGTTTGGTCTGCGGGTTGTAGTGCACGCCGACGGGGTGCTGCATGAACGAGTTTGCCGTGATGATGAAGTACGCGGACACGTTCACCGAGATCGCGACGATCCAGATGCAGGCCAGGTGCACCAGTCGCGGCAACCGGCTCCAGCCGAAGATCCACAGCCCGAGGAAGGTGGATTCGAAGAAGAAGGCGAGCAGCCCTTCCATGGCCAGCGGCGCACCGAACACATCGCCGACGAACCGCGAGTACTCACTCCAGTTCATCCCGAACTGGAACTCCTGCACGATCCCGGTGGCCACGCCGATGGCGAAGTTGATCAGGAACAACTTGCCGAAGAACTTGGTCAGCCGGTACCAGGCGACGTTGCCGGTGGCCACCCAGGCTGTCTGCATGATCGCCAGCAGGGGAGCCAGGCCGATGGTGAGGGGCACGAAGAGGAAGTGGTAGACGGTAGTGATACCGAACTGCCACCGCGATATGTCGACGACATTCATCTGTTAGCTCCCGGGGCTGCGGACAGTCAAACAGCTACGACGCAGTGTAGTAGTTGTGGTAGGCCATCGCCAGACATCTATCGATCACGCAGGGTTTAGCGGAGCCCTTGTGACGCTTTGCGGATACCGAATGAGGACACGACCTCGAACACGCCGATGACGATGCACCAAATCCCGACCACCAGTGCCAGGGTGATGATCGACTCAAACGGGGAAGCCATCACCACGATGCCCGCGAGCAAGCTGATCACGCCGATGAAGATCTGCCAGCCGCGACCGGGCAGCGCCGGATCGCTGAGGGCCGACACGGTGGTGGCAACCCCACGAAAAATGAAGCCGACGCCGATCCAGATGGCCAGTAACAGCACCGCGTTGCCGAAGTGCCGGAACGCCAGCACGGCCAGAATCAGAGACGCCGCGCCGCTGATGAACAGCAGGATGCGGCTACCCGCCGACACATGCAGGGCGAAGGCGAAGGCCACTTGCGCGGCACCGGTGATGAGGAGGTACACGCCGAACGCGATCGCGGCGACCAGAACCGACATACCCGGCCAGGCCACGATGACGGCGCCTACTACCAGTGACAAAACGCCCGATATCAGCGTGGTCTTCCAGAGATGTGGCAACAAGCTCGGGGCAGGCAACGTCGCGGAACTGTTTTCCATGGCACCAGTGTGGCGCATGTGGTGGTCCTGGCATAGGGGCTTTTGACCTCAGACGTGGGCGGCGCGCGCGTCCTCGGCCGGAACCTCTCCGGTGTCCTCGGGCATTTTGCGTCCGACCAGGTACCAGGTGCGCATCACGCCTTTGCCCTTGACAGCGATGTGGCCCCGTTCCCGCAGCACAAACTCGTTCTTCAAGCGCTCGTAGACCTCGTCGGGCACTTGGATCTGGCCGACGGAGTCGGTGGATTCCATGCGTGACGCGACGTTGACCGCGTCACCCCAGACGTCGTAGAAGAAGCGTCGCGAGCCCACGACGCCGGCCACCACCGGCCCCGTCGCCAGACCGACCCGCAGCGGAACCGCCCGGCCGTGCGGATCTTTCAGTTCAGCCGCGACGTTCGCCATGTCCAGGGCAAAGTCGGCCAGTGCCTGGACGTGGTCCGGCCGGGGTCGCGGAACTCCGCTGACGACCATGTAGGAGTCGCCGCTGACCTTGATCTTCTCCAGCCCGTGCTTGTCCACCAGTTCGTCGAAGGCGCTGTACAGACGGTCCAGGAAGCGGACGAGATCGGCCGGCGGCGTGCTGCTGGCGCGCTCGGTGAAACCGACGATGTCGGCGAACAGCACGGAGGCTTCCTCGTACTTGTCGGCGATGACGCGCCGCTCCGGCCCTTTGAGACGTTCGGCGATACTGGCCGGCAACATGTTGGCCAGCAGTGCCTCGGAGCGCTCGTACTGGTCCTCCATCGCCGCTTCGGCGCGCGCGGTATCGCGCAGCGCGAACCAGACCGTCACTACCACCACGGCGCACGCGGACAGCGTGGTGATCACGAAGCCCGTTGTCTGGGCCCACGGTGGCTGCAGGCCGGTGTCGCGAGGAATCACCAGCTCGGCGGTGATGACCAGAGCCGCGGACACCGCCGCCAGAAAGCCCGCCAGCATGATGTGCTCGATGCCCAGCACCAGCACCACCAGACAGGCGCCCACCAGAAAGAAGAGCTCCGCACCCGAACCGGTGCCCACTTCCCAGCAGCTCGCGTACACCGTGATGTAGGCCGTCAGAATGAACGTCACCGGGGCCACCAGCTCTCCGAAGCGGTGCAGCATGGGAACGATCGCGAAGATCAGGGCGCCGGCGATGTTGATCCACAGGACCTCCCAGAGCCATGCGCCCGTGAAGAATTGCACGGTGATGAAGCTGGCGCTGACGACGACTGACATCCAGGCGGCGATGTTGAGGATGCGCGCCCGTCGGGCGGCGCTGGCGGCATAGTGCTGCCGGAGATCCCGCTCGGGTGAGCGGACGGCGGCGACGCAGTCCGGGCGGCGTTGCGAGCCGTCCTCGCCAGCTGATCGGGCACCGCATGCTTTAGCGGCCACGAATAGAGCCTAACTGTTGACCTCAACAAACGAGCGATCTAGCCGCTCGGTCCTGTGCCGGTGGCAACAACACAACCGGCGTCGGCATTCCGGCCTGGCAGTGCCGGGAGGGCCGGCCGTCCACGGCATTCGCAACATTACTGAAAACTTGTGCAGTCAAAGCTGCTGCCTCACAGGAGGACCGCTTTCGTGACCTGCGGTTCGTGGTGCCCTCGGTGAGATTCGATCTGTATTTCAGGCCCTGGTAAAGGGGTCGAAAACGCGTCTACCAGCGCATTCGCGTTAGTCGACGTTAGTGAATGTTAGTGAAACTGTGGGCAAAATGTAGGCAGAACGTTGGTACTACCAGGCCGAGCGCGAGCGCACTCCGGAAAGTCGTCATGTATCTCGGTCGGTTAATCCAGTGGTTGTCTCACCTACGATGTAGACAGCAAACTAAGACGGCCCGTCCGACTGGGCCGAAGGTCGCTTCATCTCTATGTCCACCTTCTCCGTCTCGGCGTCAGCGAGCGCTTTTGCGACCCTGTCCACAACCTCCCAGCTTCCCAGTCCGGGCGGCACGCTGAGGAAGTATCGGCGTTCTTCATCCGGCACCACGATCACGACGTGGATGGCTGTCTCAAACTCAGAGTCGGGCACCTTCTTCCGCAGACTTCGAGCGCTCCGATAGGTGAGAGATGCAGTGAACACGCCTAACGCTGCGAAGACTGCGCCAGCGATTGCAAGCCACGTCGCCAAATCAAAAGTATTCACGGAGCTGCCACCATTCCGATGATTGCGCCGCAAGGAAGAAGCGTAAGGAAGAAAAACCACATAGAAGCGTCGCGAACCGTCTCTGGTTCTGCCTGCTGGGTCATGTAGCCAACGGTGTTTGCGAACATTCCCAGTAGTGCACCGAAGCCAGCCAAGATTGCTCCCAGCTTCAAGCTAGTAGCTTTTGCACTGAAATCCTGTGCCACGAACGCGGCGATCAACTCGCCTAGTGCGCCGCCAGCAATCACGGTGCCAACGATGAACAGTTCACCGCGCCCGAGTACCTCGGTGAGATCGAGACCGTGGGCCGACATGCCGCTTTTGATGGAGTTCGCGATCACAGGTCCGAGCCCGAAGACCACGCCGAAGGTCGCCCACAGTGACATGCGAATGGCGATGATGCCTTTTCGAGACTTCGGCTTCGGAAGAACCTGCGCCTCAACGGTTGGCGACGCCGATCCTATTGCGGCTGACCAATTCAGGCTCTCTATAGCGCTCGCGTGTGCCGAGGACGGAGGATTGTCCGGTTCCTGTGGACTCCTCAGGCGCTCCATGGATCGAAAGTCTAGGGGGAGCGGTGGACGGACCGACAGAGCGATCAGGCACTGGCGTGCCTCCCCGAAGCTGGCCAGCGCCGCCGTTATCGTGCCGGTGTGTTCGATTGGTCGGCAGTGGTCACGGGCGGCAGTGTCGCGGCGCTGGTGACGTTCGTGCTCAACATGTGGCTGACCCGGCCGCGGGCTGATCTGCGGATGGCGTCGATTGGCCACACGATCGAACTCGCCGAGCGGATGTACCGCGCCCAGACTGACGGCGATACCGCGAGATTCAGACCGCATTGGGATCAGCGCGGCGTGGTGCGCCTGACCAACTACGGCGACGGCACCGCATTCGATATCCGATTGTCGGGCAGTTATTGCCGACCGCGGGTGTGGTTGGCCGATATGGGAAACCAACAGATGTACACGCCGATCGACGAAGACGGCACGGTTCACCCGCCCGAAGCCATTCCGCCAGCGCTCGGGTGGCCGATGTGGAGCGACAAGCTCAGCGCGTTGGTACCGGGCGAATCGGTCGACGTGATTGTGATGAGCAGTCCTGACACATCGCTGCCGAAGCCGGTGCTCGAAGCGTCCTGGGCGCGACTGCCGCGCCGAGGTCTCGGTCGGCGCAAGTGCCGGTACGACCTCGCGACAGCGCGTTCCGTTGAGTGCGGCTGGCCAGGTAAAACCGATACCGCTGGTGATTGAATGCGGCCCCGCCGCCAGCGTGAATGGTTCTGCCAAGAAACCCGTCAGCGCCGATATTGACTTCTTGTTGCGGTGCGTCGTGCGTCGTGCTGCACCGCAACGCGGTCACGGTCTGCCGCCGCACGCACGTGGGCAAGCTCAAGTCGGGCCACAGCCGCGCGGTGGCGCTCGTGCCGTTCGTCGTCGAGGAACCGGCCGCGACGTGTGAGGGCAAGCGCGGGACGATTTGATCTGGCCAGCCCACGACGGCGGATACCCTAGGGCTACCTGCGTCGAACAAGTCGTGGCTATCCGGTGCTGTAAATCGATGCCGGGTCGCTGACGAGACGTTTCCACTAATCACCGCGCACGCGCTGCGGCACACGGCGGCCTCGCTAGAAATCTCATGCGTTGCCAACGCCAAGGTCGTCCAGCGAATGCTCGGGCACGCGTCAGCGGCCATGACGCTGGACATTTACGCCGATCTTTTCGACGACGAACTTGAGTGGAGTTGCGCAGAAGTTAGACGAAAAAGTGGGCAAAATGTGGGCACGGCGGCCCAGTAGCGGTGCCTGACTAACTCAAACACGGCCTCTACCAGCGCCGCTCAACATCAAGCCGTGGTGCCCTCGGTGAGATTCGAACTCACACTGGACGGGTTTTGAATCCGTTTCCTCTGCCAGTTGGGATACGAGGGCTGGTGTCGGTGTCCTACCTTAAAGGACCCCGCGAGTTCCCTTGCAGAGTCTCACGACACAATGTCCGTCATGACCGGCCCCACCACCAACCCCGACGCCGCCGCGCCGCCGCGCCGGGTCCTGATTGCGGAAGACGAAGCGCTCATCCGTATGGACCTGGCTGAGATGCTGCGAGAGGAGGGGTACGACATCGTCGGCGAGGCCGGCGACGGTCAGGAAGCCGTCGAGTTGGCCGAACAGCACAAGCCCGACCTGGTGATCATGGACGTAAAGATGCCGCGTCGCGACGGCATCGACGCGGCGGCTGAGATTGCCAGTAAACGTATTGCGCCGATCGTCGTGCTGACCGCATTCAGCCAGCGCGACTTGGTGGAACGCGCCCGCGATGCCGGGGCGATGGCGTACCTGGTCAAGCCGTTCACCGCCAGCGATCTAATTCCGGCCATCGAGTTGGCGGTCAGCCGGTTCAGTGAGCTCACCGCGCTGGAGCGGGAAGTGGCCACCCTGGGCGACCGTCTGGAGACCCGCAAACTCGTCGAGCGAGCCAAGGGCCTGCTGCAGGTCAAGCAAGGGATGACTGAGCCGGAAGCCTTCAAGTGGATTCAGCGCGCCGCCATGGACCGGCGGACGTCGATGAAGCGCGTCGCCGAGGTAGTGCTCGAAACCCTGGACACGTCCAAGGACACCTGACCGCGAGCAGACACAAAGTCGCACTTCGCCTGCCTCGAGAATGCGATTTTGCGACTGCTCGGCAATGATCTGCGGCAATATGCGCACCATGGTTTTGCGGCGGGGTAGGTGAATGCTGACCGAGGAACAGTTTGGTGACTACCGGTTGATCGAGCTGATCGGCCGCGGAGGTATGGGCGAGGTGTACCGCGCGTTCGACACCACCACTGAACGAATGGTCGCGCTGAAAGTTTTGGCTGAGCATCTGGCCGCGGACGACAACTTTCAGCAGCGTTTCCGCCGGGAGGCCCTGGCAGCGGCCGGCTTGAACGAACCACACGTCGTACCGATCCACCGGTTCGGCGACATTAACGGCCGACTCTACGTCGACATGCGGCTCATCGAGGGCAAGGATCTGGACGCGGTGCTGCAGGCAGGAGCACTGCTGCCGCGGCAGGCGGTCGGTATCGTGCGGCAAGTGGCCGCCGCTTTGGGCGCGGCCCATCGCGTCGGCCTGGTGCACCGCGACGTCAAACCATCGAACATTCTGGTTACTGACGACGAATTCGCCTACCTCATCGACTTCGGCATCGCGCGAGCGGTCGATCAATCGGCCTTGACCAGCACCGGGATGGCGGTCGGCACGCTCGCCTACATGGCCCCGGAACGCTTCCGCGGGGACTCCATCGATCCACGGTCCGACGTCTACGCCCTGGCCGCGGTGTTGCATCAGTGTCTGACCGGCCAGCGCCCTTTCCCGGGCGAAAACGCCGAGCAGCAGATGATGGCGCACCTGACGGCGCCGCCGCCGCGACCGTCGGCCGTAAGTCCTGAACTGCCCCTCGGCTTCGACGCGGTTGTCGCCAAAGGTATGGCCAAAGATCCTGACGAGCGTTATCAGACAGGCGCGGAGTTGGCGCAGGCAGCGTACGACGTCTTAGCTGCACAGGGTTCCGTCTCGGCGCAGCCGACCTCAACGCTGTCCACCGAAGCTGTCCCGGTCCCACCGCCAGCGCCGGGCACTCTGCGGCCGAAACCGTTGCGCCACAACGATTCCGAGCCAGCGTTCGCGAAACGACGGCGGAAGGCGTTACTCGCCGCCGCCGCGGCCGTTCTGATGTCCGTCGCCGTCGTCGTCTCAATATCGGCCTTCGCCAACAGAAACGAGAAAACGGCGTTGCCCGGCCGAACGTCAAGCGCGCTGCCGACGACCGGCATCGCGGCCCGGCCGATTGACGCACTGCTGCTGACGAACTCGGAAATCACTGCGGCCACCGGCATCTCGGACCTGAAGCCGAACCCTCCGAAAAACAAACCAAGCAGCGGTTACCCAACCGATCCACCGGAGTGTGGACCCGTCTACAGCTTTCTGGTGGAATCGCTGGTTACCGGATCCTCGTACGTCCAGTTGCTCTCCGCCACTTACAAATTCAGTAGCGGCAACGCTGACGGCCTGCTCGGCCAGGGCGTGATCGAGCTGCCCTCGCCCGAAATGGCAACGGCCCTGCTGAGCCGCATCACAGGGGCATGGCGGCAGTGCGAGGGCAAGGTCTACAAGGGTGCCGACGCGAACTCCGCGTACAAGCTGAATCCGCTGGACATCACCAGCGGCCGAACCACGGCCCTGGCCGTCAGTCAGCGGCGCAACACGGCGTCGTGTCAAGACGTCGTCTCGACCGTGCAAAGCTACCTGATCAAGACCGAAGCGTGCGGCAACATCGACCGAACGGTCGGCAGCAGGCTCGCCGACGCACTGGCCGCCAAGGTGCGGGGCTGAACCGGCCCGTCACCGGGCGACGATCACCGACGACCCGTGGCCGAACAGGCCCTGGTTCGCGGTGACGCCTACCTTGGCATTCTCCACCTGACGACCCGTTGCCTGGCCACGCAACTGCCAGGTCAGCTCGCAGACCTGCGCGATCGCCTGGGCCGGAATCGCCTCGCCGAAGCACGCCAGCCCGCCCGAGGGGTTGACCGGAACCTTGCCGCCCAGAGCGGTTGCGCCGCTGCGCAACAGCGCCTCCGCCTCGCCCTTGGGGCACAGACCCAGATGCTCGTACCAGTCGAGTTCCAGCGCGGTGGACAAGTCGTACACCTCGGCCAGGCTCACGTCCTCCGGGCCGATACCGGCCTCGGTGTAGGCGGCATCGAGGATCTGGTCCTTGAACACCCGCTCGGGCGCCGGCACCACGGCGGTGGAATCCGTTGCGATATCCGGTAATTCGGGCAGGTGCTGCGGGTACTGCGGAGTCACCGTGCTGACTGCGCGTACCGACGGCACACCCTCAAGCGAGCCCAGGTGCTTGCGGGCGAACTCCGCGCCGGCCACGATCAGCGCGGCCGCACCGTCGGAGGTGGCGCAAATGTCGAGCTGACGCAGCGGGTCGGAGACGACGGGGCTGGCCAGGACGTCCTCCACCGAGGATTCCTTGCGGTAGCGGGCATTCGGGTTCTGCAGTCCATGCTGAGAGTTCTTGACCTTGACCTGCGCGAAATCCTCGGACGTCGCACCGTACAGGTCCATGCGGCGTCGCGCGAGCAGCGCGAAGTACACCGGGTTCATCGCGCCGATCAGATGGAAGCGCTGCCAGTCCGGGTCGTTCTTGCGTTCGCCGCCCACAGGCGCGAAGGCGCCTTTGGGGGTGGTGTCTGCGCCGATGACCAGCGCGACGTCGCAGAAGCCGGCCAGGATGTGCGCGCGGGCACTCTGCAGCGCTTGCGAGCCGCTGGCGCATGCCGCGTAGCTGGAACTGACCGGCACCCCGTTCCAGCCGAGCTTCTGCGCGAACGTCGACCCGGCGATGAATCCCGGGTAGCCGTTGCGGATCGTGTCCGCACCGGCGACCAACTGGATCTGCCGCCAGTCCAGCCCGGCCTCGGCCAGGGCGGCGCGGGCGGCGACTACGCCGTACTCGGTGAAATCACGTCCCCATTTACCCCACGGGTGCATGCCCGCGCCGAGGATGTAGAGCGGTTCGGGGGCACTCATGAGGAAACCTTCCACGCGTACACGATGCGCTCGACACCGGCGTCGTCGGTATAGAGGGCCATGGTGGCCAGCTCCATCTCCATGCCGACCTTCAGGTCAGCCGCCAGCGTGCCCTCAACCACCTTGCCCAGCACGATGATTCCCTCGTCAGCCAGTTCGACGGCGGCGATGGCGAACGGCTCGAACGGATCCGCGGCAGGATAGGGCGCCGGTGGCGGGTAGCGGTTCTCGGTGTAGCTCCACAGCGTCCCGCGGCGCGACAGGGCGACGGACTCCAAGGAGTCGCTGTCGCAGCCCGGGTTCGGGCAGTTGTTCTCGCCTCCAAACAAGGCGGGCGGGAAAACGTAGGTGCCGCACGCGGGGCACCTGCTACCGATCAAATGGGGATTTCCGGCGTCATCGGTGGCGAACCACCCGTCGATCGCCGGTTCTTGGCTGGTGACCTCTGGCACCAAACCAGATTACTCAACGACGGCCGGAAAACTGAAACGTGTTCCAGTTCGCCTGCCGGGGCGCGATGATCACGCGATGAGATCGGCGGGCGCAGGCGGTCTGACCAACAAATCGATCGTGCACAAGGAAGAGGATTTGATGGTGATCGTCGCGGGATTCATCATCATCGACCCACTGCGACGGGACAGCTACCTGGCCAGTTACGCAGAAGTCGTCCGACGGGCCCGCCGCACACCGGCCTGTCTCGACTTCACGATCAGTGCGGATCCGCTCGATTCGGGCCGCGTGGACATCTTCGAGCGGTGGGAGTCGCGGGCGGCGGTCGACGCGTTGCGTGGCAGCGGTCCCGGTGACGAGCCACAAGACGTCATAGTTACCGGCTCGGTGTACGAGTACGACTTCGACTACAACGCTGCCGCGCAACGGCGGCTGCTGTGATGTCAGCGGCGGTGCCTAGAGTAGGCCCGTGAGCCCAGCAAGGACCGCCTCCGGCACGGCGAATCCCTCAAACACCGCCAATGACAAGCCCACGCTGATGCTGCTGGACGGCAATTCGCTGGCGTTCCGGGCGTTCTACGCGCTGCCGGCGGAAAACTTCAAGACCCGCGGCGGATTGACCACCAACGCGGTCTACGGTTTCACCGCCATGCTGATCAACCTGCTGCGCGACGAGGCTCCGACGCACATCGCCGCGGCGTTCGACGTGTCGCGGCAGACGTTCCGCTCCGAGCGCTACCCCGAGTACAAAGCGAACCGGTCCTCGACGCCCGACGAGTTCCACGGCCAGATCGATATCACCAAAGAGGTGCTTGGCGCATTGGGTATCACGGTCCTGGCCGAGGCCGGATTCGAAGCCGACGACATCATCGCCACGCTGGCCACTCAAGCTGAGCACGAGGGCTACCGCGTGCTGGTGGTGACCGGTGACCGGGACTCGCTGCAGCTGGTTAGCGACGACGTCACGGTGCTCTACCCACGCAAAGGCGTCAGCGAACTCACCCGCTTCACCCCGGACGCCGTCGTCGAGAAATACGGATTGACCCCTCTGCAGTACCCGGACTTCGCCGCGCTGCGCGGCGACCCCAGCGACAACCTGCCCGGCATTCCCGGGGTGGGGGAGAAGACGGCCTCGAAGTGGATCATCGAGTACGGCTCGCTGCAGGGTCTCGTTGACAACGTCGAGTCGGTGCGCGGAAAGGTCGGCGACGCCCTCCGAGCGCACGTGGCCAACGTCGTCCTCAACCGGGAACTCACCGAGTTGGTCAAAGACGTGCCGCTGGCACAGACCCCGGACACACTGCGGCTGCAACCCTGGGACCGCGACCACATTCACCGCCTGTTCGACGACCTCGAGTTCCGCGTGCTGCGGGACCGGCTGTTCGACACGCTGGCCGCCGTCGAGCCCGAGGTCGACGAGGGCTTCGACGTGCGTGGCGGCGCGCTGCAACCGGGCGCCGTCGGGCAGTGGCTTGCCGATCACGCCGGCGACGGTTGTCGGTCCGGCCTGACGGTCGTGGGCACCCACCTGCCGCACGGTGGAGACGCCACCGCGCTGGCCATCGCCGCTGCCGACGGGGACGGCGCCTACATCGAGACTGCGACCCTGACGCCTGAGGACGACGCCGCACTGGCAGCCTGGCTGAGCGATCCCGACAAGCCCAAGGCCCTGCACGAGGCCAAACTGGCCATCCACGACCTCAGAGGCCGCGGCTGGACGCTGGCGGGAGTCACTTCCGACACCGCGCTGGCAGCCTACCTGGTGCGCCCCGGGCAGCGCAGCTTCACCCTCGACGACCTCTCGCTGCGCTATCTGCGTCGTGAGTTGCGCGCGGAAACGGCTGAACAACAACAACTTTCGCTGCTTGACGACACCGACGGCACCGACGACCAGGCGGTGCAGACAGCGATCCTGCGGGCCCGGGCCGTCGCAGACCTGGCCGACGCGCTCGACGCCGAACTGGCCCGGATCGACTCCACCGCCCTGCTGGGCGAAATGGAGCTTCCGGTGCAGCGGGTGCTGGCCGGCATGGAAAGCGTCGGCATCGCCGTCGACCTGGACATGCTGGGCCAATTGCAGAGCCATTTCGGCGACCAGATTCGCGACGCCGCCGAGGCCGCCTACGCCGTGATCGGCAAGCAGATCAATCTTGGCTCGCCCAAACAGCTGCAGGTGGTGCTGTTCGACGAGCTGGGTATGCCCAAGACCAAACGCACCAAGACCGGCTACACCACCGATGCCGACGCCCTGCAGTCGCTTTTCGACAAGACCGGCCACCCGTTCCTGCAGCACCTGCTGACGCACCGCGACGTCACGCGGCTCAAGGTCACCGTCGACGGGTTGCTACAGGCGGTCGGCCCTGATGGCCGGATTCATACCACCTTCAACCAGACCATCGCCGCGACCGGCCGGCTCTCCTCCACCGAGCCCAATCTGCAGAACATCCCGATCCGCACGGACGCCGGACGGCAGATCCGTGACGCATTCGTGGTCGGCAAGGGCGACTACACCGAGTTGATGACCGCCGACTACAGCCAGATCGAAATGCGGATCATGGCGCACCTGTCCCGCGATGAGGGCCTGATTGAAGCGTTCAACACCGGAGAGGACCTGCACTCGTTCGTCGCCTCACGGGCCTTCGGGGTGCCGATCGAGGAGGTCACCGCCGAGTTGCGGCGCCGGGTGAAGGCGATGTCCTACGGCCTGGCCTACGGGTTGAGCGCCTACGGGTTGTCGGCGCAGCTCAAGATCTCCACCGAGGAAGCCAAGGAGCAAATGGACCAGTACTTCGCCCGGTTTGGCGGGGTGCGCGACTACCTGATGGCCGTCGTCGAACAGGCCCGCAAGGACGGATACACCTCGACGGTGCTAGGCCGGCGACGCTATCTGCCCGAGTTGGACAGCAGCAACCGCCAGGTGCGGGAAGCCGCCGAGCGGGCGGCGCTCAATGCCCCGATCCAGGGCAGCGCCGCCGACATCATCAAAGTGGCGATGATCGAGGTGGACAAGGCGATCAAGGCCAGCGGGCTGGCGTCGCGGATGCTGCTGCAGGTCCACGACGAGTTGCTGTTCGAGGTCGCGCCCGGCGAACGCGATCAGCTCGATGCGTTAGTCCGCGACAAGATGGGTGGGGCGTATCCGCTTGATGTGCCGCTGGAGGTGTCGGTGGGCTACGGACGTAGCTGGGACGCCGCCGCCCATTGAGGGGGATTGGCGAACTTAGACTGCTGTGATGTCGGATATCGCCGAGCGGGGACCGCTCTTGAGGTTCCCGCTGATGGTGGCGTCGAAAGTGTTCGCTCTGCTGCCGGCTCCGGTCGCCGACGCGTTCCTGGCCGTGGTGGCCCGGCTGGTGTACTGGCGCGGGCGTGCGCAGCATCTGAACGTGCTACAGGACTTTCGCGACAATGTGGACCCGACAGCGCAGTTCTCCACCCGAAAGTGGCGGCCGGTCCAGGCGATGTACCGAGCGCTGGTCCGTAACGCCAACGACGCCGTGTGGTTCCTCGCCACGACGAATGGCGCTGCGCGACGGCGCTTTCGGATCGCCGATCCGTCACCCCTGCATGCCGCTCTCGAGGCGGGCCGGCCCGCCGGCGTGGGCGCCATCGTCGCGTTCCCGCATCTGGGTTCCTACGCTGCGCTTCCGATTGTGCTGGCGCTCAACGGGCTGCCCACCACCGTGGTCGCCAACCGTCAGCGCGCCCTGATGCAGTGGGTGGTCGCCCGGGGTGCCCAGAAGGCCCAGCTGGAACTCATCACCGTCGACCGCACCGGCGGAGTGAGCATCACCGCGGCGATGTCGGACGCCCTGCGGCGCGGCCGATTGGTCGCAGTCGCGGGCGACTATTTCCGCGCACGGGAAGGTGGCGGAGTGGGCGTCGCGGTCGATCTGGCCGGCATCAAGCGGCCGGTCGGCCCTGGTCCTGCGCTGCTGGCGCTTCGCACCGGCGCGTTGATCGTGCCCGGTGCCGTCTTCCAGCGAAAACACCAGCGTGAACCGGTTTTTTCCGAGCCGATCTCCGCCTTCGATCCGCTGGGAGAAGACGACGGGGACGTCAAAGAAGCCGTGCAGGTGACCTCGCAGCGCATCGCCGACGCACTCGCGCAGTTCATCCAGCGCGAGCCCGAGCAGTGGCTGATGCCGGGCGGACTGGTGTCGGATTCGGTGGGCCGCCGCCGGTAATGCCCCGGCACAGGTGGGGGCGGGTTTGTCCAGCTCGTGCCACGTCGAGTAGCCTCAATGGGTAAACCCAAATGTCCCTTCGATGAACCCTGTCCGGAGCAACCTAACAATATGCCGAGTCCCACCGTCACCTCGCCGCAAGTAGCCGTCAACGACATCGGCACCAGCGAGGATTTTCTAGCCGCAATAGACAAAACGATCAAGTACTTCAACGATGGGGACATCGTCGAGGGAACCATCGTCAAAGTGGACCGGGACGAGGTGCTCCTCGACATCGGCTACAAGACCGAAGGGGTCATCCCCGCCCGCGAGCTCTCCATCAAGCACGACGTCGACCCCAACGAGGTCGTTTCCGTCGGTGACGAGGTAGAGGCCCTTGTTCTCACGAAGGAGGACAAAGAGGGCCGGCTCATCCTTTCCAAGAAGCGTGCGCAGTACGAGCGCGCCTGGGGCACCATTGAGGAGCTCAAGGAGAAGGACGAGGCCGTCAAGGGCACCGTCATCGAGGTCGTCAAGGGCGGCCTGATCCTCGACATCGGGCTGCGCGGCTTCCTGCCCGCCTCGCTGGTCGAGATGCGCCGCGTTCGCGACCTGCAGCCGTACATCGGCAAGGAAATCGAAGCCAAGATCATTGAGCTGGACAAGAACCGCAATAACGTAGTCCTCTCCCGGCGCGCCTGGCTCGAGCAGACGCAATCGGAAGTTCGCAGCGAATTCTTGAACCAGCTGCAGAAGGGCACCATCCGCAAGGGTGTCGTCTCCTCCATCGTCAACTTCGGCGCCTTCGTCGACCTGGGCGGGGTGGACGGCCTGGTGCACGTCTCCGAGCTGTCCTGGAAGCACATCGACCACCCGTCCGAGGTGGTGCAGGTGGGCGACGAAGTCACCGTCGAGGTGCTCGACGTCGACATGGACCGGGAGCGGGTTTCGTTGTCGCTCAAGGCAACTCAGGAAGATCCCTGGCGCCACTTCGCCCGCACCCACGCGATCGGGCAGATCGTGCCGGGCAAGGTCACCAAGCTGGTGCCGTTCGGTGCGTTCGTCCGCGTCGAGGAGGGCATCGAGGGTCTGGTGCACATCTCCGAGCTGGCCGAGCGTCACGTCGAGGTGCCCGACCAGGTGGTTGCCGTCGGCGACGACGCGTTGGTCAAGGTCATCGACATCGACCTGGAGCGGCGCCGGATCTCGTTGTCGCTCAAGCAGGCCAACGAGGACTACACCGAAGAGTTCGACCCGGCGAAGTACGGCATGGCCGACAGCTACGACGAGCAGGGGAACTACATCTTCCCCGAAGGCTTCGACGCCGAAACCAACGAGTGGATGGAAGGTTTCGACGCCCAGCGCAACGAGTGGGAAGCCCGTTACGCCGAGGCCGAGCGCCGGCACAAGATGCACACCACCCAGATGGAGAAGTTTGCTGCGGCCGAAGCAGCGGATCACGGTGGCGGTGGTCAGTCGTCGTCGAGTAGCAGCTCCTCGGAGAAGTCTGCGGGTGGGTCGCTGGCCAGCGACGCCCAACTGGCGGCTCTGCGGGAAAAGCTCGCCGGCAGCGCGTAAATACGCGCGGATGCTGCGCATCGGGCTCACCGGTGGCATCGGTGCCGGGAAGTCGGCGCTGTCGAAGACCTTCTCGGACTGCGGTGGAATCATCGTGGACGGGGATGTCATCGCACGTGAGGTGGTCGAACCAGGGACCGAAGGACTGGCGTCGCTGGTAGACGCCTTCGGCGAAGACATTCTCCGTCCCGACGGTGCCCTGGATCGGGCGGCCTTGGCGGCCAAGGCTTTTGCCGATGAGGAGGAGCGCAAAAAGCTCAACGGCATCGTGCATCCGCTGGTCGCCAAACGCCGCGCGGAGATCATCGAAGCCGTTTCGGGGGATTCCGTTGTCGTGGAAGATATCCCGTTGCTGGTGGAGTCGGGTATGGCGCCGCTGTTTCCGCTCGTCGTCATCGTGCACGCCGACGTCGAACTGCGGGTGCGGCGCCTGGTGGAACAACGCGGCATGACTGAGGACGACGCCCGCGCACGGATCGCCGCGCAGGCCAACGACGAGCAGCGCCGCGCCGTCGCGGACATCTGGCTGGACAACTCAGGCACCCGGGAAGAGCTGGTGCTGCGCGCACGCGACGTATGGCACAACCGCGTCCTGCCGTTCGCGCACAACCTGGCCGAGCGCCGTCCTGCCCGGGCGCCGGCACATTTGGCGCCGCCCGACCCGACGTGGCCGGACCAGGCCCGCCGCATCGTCAACCGATTGCGGACCGCGGGTGGGCATCGGGTGGTGCGAGTCGACCACATCGGGTCGACGGCGGTGCCGGACTATGACGCGAAGGACGTTATCGACATCCAGGTCACCGTCGAATCCCTGGACATGGCCGACGAACTCGTCGAGCCGCTGCTGGCCGCCGGTTACCCGCGCCTCGACCACATCACCCGGGACGCCGCCAAGGCCGATGCCCGCAGCACCGTACCCGACTTCGACCACAGCGATGATCCGGCGTTGTGGCACAAGCGTATTCACGCCTCCGCCGATCCCGGTCGGCCCACCAATGTACACATCCGGGTGGCCGGCTGGCCCAACCAACAGTTCGCGCTACTGTTCGTGGAGTGGTTGAAGGCCAATCCCGGCGTGCGCGAGGACTATATGGCCGTCAAGCGGGCGGCGGAAGCGCACGGGGGAGGCGACACGGTGCGGTATGCCACCGCGAAGGAACCATGGTTCCTCGACGCCTACCGGCGAGCGTGGGAGTGGGCCGACGCCGCCGGCTGGAAGCCCTGAGTCCGTATGCCGTTCGTCAGTGACATTCTGGGTCCGCACCGGCCGGTCGTTGACGAGGCGCCGCCGCTGGTGGCGGGTCGGCGGCGACGCACCAGCACCATCGACACCCATCCGGACGGGGCGCGAGGCTGCGTGGTCGACCTCCGGGCTCGCGACACGGGCAGCGCGGAGGTGCTGGGAGATGTCCGCGTCCAAGCGCACCTGATGGATCAGGTCATCGCCGAGATCTCCGCGACGCCGCAGGTCAGCGGTCTGGATCGGCTCCGCGGCTGTCATGTCGGCCGAGGGTTCCGGTCCACAATCGCCGAGCTGCTGCCCGAGGAGGTGCAGCGGGCCAGCTTGCTTCATCTGCTACTCGACGACTGGGTCGGGGCGGCGCTGGTGTCCGGATACGCGACTCAGCACGCGGCGATCGTGCTCGGCATCGAGCAGAAGGTGCCCGCCGGCGTCGCCGACCGCATGGCCGGGATCTGTGCGGGCTTCGCGCCGCAGGCGTCACTGATCACCTACACCCGCCGGCACGATGTCCTTCCGACGGGCCGGGGGCCGGTGGCGCCACCGCTGCGCGGCTTGCACGAGGTCGAGCCGCTTCGGGCGCGGGGCATGCGCAGGTTCCGGCGCCTCGATGTCTGGGCGGACGAGGCCGGTGCGGCGGCATTCGACGCGCACTTCCGCGATTCGCACATGGACGACGACCTCGTCGAGACGATCGTGCACGAATACACCGTGGCGGGCTCGGTCGACACCGCGACACGCACCATCACCTCGGTGGACGCCGAGGTGCGCGTGTTGCCGTGGGAGGAGTGCCCGGGGGCGATCGGCAGTGCGGCACGGGTCCGGGGCATGCCACTCGCCGAAGTGCGCGACCGTGTCCGCGGTGAATTCGTCGGCACCAGCACGTGCACCCATCTCAACGACACACTGCGTGCGATCGCTGATCTGGACGCGCTACTCGAGTATCGATGAGGTGTAATCGGACAGCACGATAACCGGGAGAGCGAGAAGCGAAGCCATGCGCACCGTCCATGTCGAAACCAGGCTGTCCACCAGCGCCGATCGCGTGTGGAGGGCAATGCTCTCTCCGGCCACCTTCCGCTACGTCTGCAAGGGCCTGTTCGCATTCCCCGCGCTCGCCGGGCGCACCGAGCAGTTGCGCCAGGGCGAGTGCGGCACGGGGTGGCTGATGGCGTTTCATGTCATCCCGGCCTACCGGCACACTATCGAGGTCGTCGACGTCGACGAGGCCTCCTTCACCATCCGCACCCACGAATACGGCGGAATCCTCAAGGCCTGGAACCACACCCTGCACGTGGAACCGCTGCAAGAAGGTTCGTGCCGCTACAGCGACACCGTCGACATCGATGCCGGCCTGCTCACCGGCTTGGTCGTGGCGATGGCCAAGGGCATCTACCGGTATCGGCAGCGCCGCTGGCGCAAACTGGCGCGCCGCGAACTCTCATAGCAGGGCATGCGCATTCCGGTCCCGGCGTTTGACCAGCAGCCACGTTTCGTCCTCGCCCTCCCGGATTCGCGTCATGGCGTACCGGCCACGCAACCGCTCGCCGTTGAGGTGGAACGAAACGTGCCCACAAGCTAGCCCTTTCGCCATAGCGTGACGGGTTCCGTTGGCGTACGTGCCGTAGTCCCAAACCACTACGCCGTCGGGACTGTGGCGGCCTTCGGGGATGAAGCCCTCGAATGTCGCATGTTCGAGCGGATGGTCTTCGGTGCGAAGGGCCATCCGCCGCTCCGCCAAGCCTTTCCGTATCGCCCACGACACCAGCACACCGTCGATTTCGAGCCGAAAATCATAACGGTCGCTGCGAGCCAGCTGGTGCTGCACGACGAAGCACGGTCGGTAAATTGTAGCTCGGCGTTGTCGTCGGTGGCGGCCGCCCGACTCATGGTTGCTCAAAGACATGCACAGTGGGTACCCGGCCGCGCCCGCCGAAAACTGTGGAACAGGCTACACCCCAGAAACCTCAGAGTCGTTGCAATTGAAACGCTTTCACGCTAAGCCCCGTCGCCAGCGCAGCGTCATACCTTGCCCGGCAAGCCAACTCGGCAGGTCATAACCGTGGCGGGCCAACCCGTCGACGGCGCTCATTGCGCGCCGGATGGCCAACGCCGCGACGTCCGGACTCAGCAGACCCTGACGCACCGCATCCAAAAGCTCATCGACGTCGGCCAACTCCGCGCCGGCCCCGGTGCGCACCTCGATGTCGAGGTAATGGTCTTCCGAGCGCCATACCGCATCGCCGGGTGTGTATTCGCCGATATCGAGATAGTAGTCATGATCACGTTCATGGCCAGGGTTGAAATGAAAGACCGTGACGCGCAGCCCCAATGACGGCAGCAGCCACGACTCCAGGTAATGGAACTGAGCGCGGCCCGGCGTGGGGCGGGCCACGTAGAGGCCCCACGGCCGCACGACGTACTCGTCGACCGCCCGCACGATGCCTTTGGGATCGGTATTGGTGCGGGCGGTCAGGTCGAACGCCTCGTGCTTCGGTGGATGGATGATCCGACCCTACCTACGAACGCGCAGTTTCCAGCGCACGAAGCAGGAATAAACTACCGAGAACGCGGTCAGTATTCCATGTCCAGCAACCAGATCTTGAACGTGTGCTGCCAGAACCTGTCCTGGGGAATCAGCGAACCGGGCACCAGGGACCGCACGCCGACCGTCCATACGGCCGCTGCGTAACCCCATCGTGCCGGCATCACCGTGGAAACCTGTTGCAGCACACTTCGATTGGTCACCGGCACCATCCCGCCGCACAGCACCGGCTGGGCCATGATCGACACCACGAACAGCGGCATGATCTGCTCGGTGGAGCGCACCACCGCCGATATGCCCGGTCCCAGCAGCGCCGAGGCCACACGCGTAGCGGCGAGCGCGAGGAACCGTTCGGCGGTGACCGCGACGTTCCCATGAATCAGCGCCAACCCGCCGCGGGTGGGCGCGCCCGTGCCCGCGATGACGATGACGGTAGCGATCGCGGCCTCCGGCTGTTCGCGCTGGCCGCCAGACCCGCCGCACCGGCGTCTCCGGCCGCCGCCCCCGCAGGGGTGGCCCCGACGCCGAACAAAGTTCTGACGGCACCTACCGGCTCGACCTCAACCGGGCGAGGCGCACCACCAACGGCACCCCGTCCGGCACGACGTGCTTAGGGGACTTCGGTCCCTACCCGCGGGCCAGGCGCCGTGGTTGCATCGAGAAATGGTGTCGGCCGGGTAGGCCGTCGCCGTCGTACCGGGCTGGGGTGCAGTGCGGCGGTATCTCGATGACCACAGGCAGCGAGGGCGGATTGCGTTGGAGAGCTTCGACTTCCGGGGATTGCCGATCACATATGAGCACACCGGGCAAGGTGCCCCGGTGGTCATGCTCCACAACGGTGGCTCGTCGCATGCCATCTGGGAGGAAGTAGCCAACAGACTTGCCGGCAAGTACGAGATCTTCGCCCTTGACCTGCTGGGGTTCGGCAACTCGGCCAAGCCCGGCGCGGGCTACACCTTGGGCAACTACGTAGCGATGCTGGAGGAGTTCGTCAGGTCACGAGGGTTGGAGAAGGTCGCGCTGGTGGGCAACTGCATGGGATGCGCCATCTCCCTGGCGTTCACCGAGCGCCATCAGGACCAGGTGATGGCCCTGGTGCTGTGCAACCCGCTCACCGAGTCGACCTTCCTGGGTGGCTGGTTGGGACCGTTGCTCTGGTTGCGGGAGCGGATGCCCGCAGTCAATCGGCAGGTGTACCGGGTGCTCGGGCACCTGAAGCTCACCAACGGCATCGGCTCGGTCGCCACCGCGTTCCAGCTGGGCCCCCGCGGCCGCGCCCTCAAAGTCCATCGCAGCGCCGCAATCTACGGTCCCTATGCGGCCACCGGCCAGCTGGAGTCGCTGCTCGGGGTGCTCGACGACCTGGAGAACTACGCGGTCATCGACAACCTCGCGCCGCAGCCTGGGTTTCCGCCCATCTGCACCATCTGGGGGCTGAAGAACAAGATCGTCTCGCCCAGGTCGGGACGTCGCCTGAATTCGACCCTCCACCCCGCACGCCAGGAATGGCTACCCGACTCCGGCCACCTGCTGATGCTGGAGCGGCCGGACGAGGTCGCGTCGATCATCGACGAGTTCCTGCAGCCTGACGCAAGGACGCAGGCCTGAGATGGACCCGTTCCCCGACGACATCTTCAACCTCGCCGACATCGTGTTGCGGGTAGCGCGCGAGGACCCGGATCGTGTCGCGGTCATCGACCTGGACGGCTGGGAGGGCTACGGCACGCGCCGCTACCAACGGCACACCTACGCCGAGCTGTCGGCCGACGTCGAGTCGGTCGCCGTGGGGCTGCGCGAGATGGGCATTGCCGAGCTGACCCGGATCGTCTGCATGTCGCCTCCCAGCTACGAGACCTGCGTCATGGGCGTAGCCCTCACTCGAGTGGGCGCCTTCTCCATCTGGATCGACCCCGCAGTCGGCTATCGCAACGTCGCGGAACGGCTCAGCCGTGTGCAGCCGGAGGCGTTCCTGGGCAACGCGCTCGCGCACCTCGGGCGGATCACGTTCGGGTGGGGTCCGCGCGACCTCCGCAAGCTTGTTCTCACGGAAAGCCCACTGGTGCCGGGCGGCCGAATCATCACCGGGTTTCCACCCTTCCCCGGCGCGCGATCGATCAGGTCGCTGCGAAAACACGCGCCTGCCGACCCTCAGCCGCCACGAGTCGGGCCGGACGATCCCTGCGCCGTTCTCTACACCACCGGCAGCACCGGGCCGGCGAAACCGTCGCTGTACCTGCACCGCAACTTCTGTCAGCTGTTCCGCAACGCGCACCACAGCTGGCGCTGGGATCCGGACCACGAGGTCCCGGTGGATATGGCCGTCTTCCCCGCGTTCCTGTTCATCCCCATCAGTGCCGGTGGCACAATGGTGGTGCCGCCCATCGACTTTGCCCGGCAGGGCCCCGCGCAGGTTGACTCGGCCGCCCTGATCCAGGTGATCAACGACTGCAAGGTCGGGTCGTTTTTCGCCGCACCGATCCTCATCGAGAACCTGGCCTCCGAAGCGCTGGCGCGCAACCTTACGATGCCCTCGTTGAAACGAGTCATCGGGGCCGGGGCGCCGATCTCCGGGCCGGTCGAACAAATGATGAACGCGGTGATGGCTCCCGACGGCGAGGTGGCGGCGAACTACGGAGCCACCGAGGCCATGCCGTCGACCGAGATTGGCAGTCGTGAGCACCTCGACGGCGTGTGGAATTTGACCGAGCAGGGTGCCGGCGTTTGTGTGGGCTACACCCTGCCGGGCGTCGAACTGAAGATCATCGACATCGTGGACGGTCCCATCGACTCCATCGCGGAAACATCGGAATTGCCCACGGGACAGGTCGGCGAAATTTTGGTGCGGGGTAGGCACGTCAGCCCCGAGTACTACCTCGACCCCGAGAGCACACACAAGAACAAAGTGCCTGACTCGCAGGGGGACTGGCACCGCTTCGGGGACGTCGGCTACCTCGACGCGCAGGACAAGCTCTGGGTCTGCGGTCGGGTGTCGCAGCGGGTGAAAACAGCCACCGGGAACCTATTCCCGCTGCAAGTCGAGCCGCTCTTCGACGCCCATCCCAAGGTGCGGCGAAGTGGACTGGTGGGAGTGCCCGCACCGGCGGGCGAGCTGCCAGTCCTCTGCGTCGAGGTCGAGCCCGATGTTGGCAAGAACGAACTCGCCGGCTTGCACCGGGAACTGCTCGCGCGGGCTGCAGATTCGGAAATGGCGAACGAGATCCACGCCGTTCTCTTCAAGCGCAGGCTGCCGGTGGATCCGCGCCACAACTCCAAGATCGAGCGCGCGCAGCTGGCCAAGTGGGCCGCCCGGCAGTTGTCGGGACCTCGCTCCCGCAGCCGGCGGGCCCGCCCGGTCGCTGAATACTCGCCTTCCCCGGATGTCAGTTCCGCGACTTCGGCGGTTACCGTTGTGCGCGACGCCCCGGTCCCATGAGTTACCGCTGGCAACACATCTGGACACGTTCGCACAACCAGTCCGCTACCGCCTGACCACGCCTGCAGCGCACCTGCGCACCCAGGCAACTTGTCAGTGTCGCCGACTACCCTGGCGAGCATGGCTTTCGCCACCGAACACCCAGTAGTCGCCCACTCGGAATACCGCGCCGTCGACGAGGTCGTGCGCACCGGCGCCCGCTTCGAGGTGGTCAGCCCGCATCAGCCCGCCGGCGACCAGCCGGCCGCCATCGATGAGCTCGAGCGCCGGATCAGGGCGGGGGAGCGCGACGTGGTGCTGCTCGGCGCCACCGGCACCGGGAAATCGGCAACCACGGCATGGCTGATCGAACGGCTGCAACGGCCCACCCTGGTGATGGCGCCGAACAAGACGCTGGCCGCCCAGCTGGCCAACGAACTGCGAGAGATGTTGCCGCACAACGCGGTCGAGTACTTCGTCTCCTACTACGACTACTACCAGCCGGAGGCCTACATCGCGCAGACCGACACCTACATCGAAAAGGACAGCTCGATCAACGACGACGTCGAGCGGTTGCGGCACTCCGCGACGTCGTCGCTGCTGTCCCGCCGCGACGTGGTGGTGGTGGCGTCGGTGTCGTGCATCTACGGCCTGGGTACGCCGCAGTCCTACCTGGACCGGTCGGTCGAGCTGCAGGTCGGCATGGAGGTGCCACGCGACGGGCTGTTGCGGCTGCTGGTCGACGTCCAGTACACGCGCAACGACCTGTCGTTCACCCGCGGCTCGTTCCGGGTACGCGGCGACACCGTGGAGATCATCCCGTCCTACGAAGAGCTCGCCGTGCGCATCGAGTTCTTCGGCGACGAGGTGGAGGCGCTCTACTACCTGCATCCGCTAACCGGCGAGGTGATCCGCCAGGTCGATTCGCTGCGAATCTTTCCGGCCACGCACTATGTGGCGGGTCCCGAGCGGATGGCGCAGGCCATCTCCACCATCGAGCAGGAGCTGGCCGAGCGCCTGGCCGAGCTGGAGGGGCAGGGCAAACTACTCGAGGCCCAGCGACTGCGGATGCGCACCAATTACGACATCGAGATGATGCGACAGGTCGGGTTCTGCTCGGGCATCGAGAACTACTCGCGACACATCGATGGCCGCGGTCCCGGTTCGCCGCCGGCGACGTTGCTGGATTACTTTCCCGAGGACTTCTTGATGGTCATCGACGAGTCGCACGTCACGGTGCCGCAGATCGGCGGCATGTATGAGGGCGACATGTCCCGTAAACGCAATCTTGTCGAATACGGTTTCCGGCTGCCGTCGGCCGTTGACAACCGTCCGCTGACCTGGGAAGAGTTCGCCGACCGGATCGGGCAGACGGTGTATCTGTCGGCTACTCCCGGGCCGTACGAACTCAGCCAGACCGGCGGCGAGTTCGTCGAGCAGGTGATCCGTCCGACCGGCCTGGTCGACCCGAAAGTCGTGGTCAAACCGACCAAGGGTCAGATCGACGACCTGATCGGGGAAATCCGCAAGCGCACCGAACGCGACGAGCGGGTGCTGGTGACGACACTGACCAAGAAGATGGCCGAAGACCTCACCGACTACCTGCTGGAAATGGGCATCCGGGTCCGCTACCTGCATTCCGAGGTCGATACGCTGCGCCGGGTCGAGCTGTTGCGTCAGCTGCGGCTCGGTGAGTACGACGTGCTGGTCGGCATCAACCTGCTGCGCGAGGGCCTGGACCTGCCCGAGGTGTCGTTGGTATCGATCCTCGATGCCGATAAGGAAGGGTTCCTGCGATCGGTGCGCAGCCTGATCCAGACCATCGGCCGCGCCGCCCGGAACGTCTCCGGTGAGGTCCACATGTACGCCGACAAGATCACCGATTCGATGAAAGAGGCGATCGACGAGACCGAACGGCGGCGGTTCAAGCAGGTCGCCTACAACGAGGCCAACGGCATCGATCCGCAGCCGCTGCGCAAGAAAATCGCTGACATCCTTGACCAGGTCTACCGCGAGGCAGACGACACCGACATCGAGATCGGTGGGTCCGGGCGCAATGCGTCACGCGGGCGGCGCGCCCAGGGCGAGCCCGGCCGCGCGGTCAGCGCCGGTGTGTTCGAGGGGCGCGACACCTCGGCGATGCCGCGCGCAGAGTTGGCGGACCTGATCAAGGATCTCACCGCCCAGATGATGGCCGCCGCCCGCGACCTGCAATTCGAACTGGCCGCCCGGTTCCGTGACGAGATTGCCGACTTGAAGAAAGAACTCCGCGGGATGGACGCCGCTGGTCTGAAGTGAGGCAGCCGACGGGGGGAGCCGGGAGCTGGCGGGAGCTGCTCGGCCAGCACCTGGGCACGTCCACGGTGCTGGCCGGCGGCGTGGCGATGTACGCCACCAACGAGTTCCTCACCGTCAGCCTGTTGCCGAGTGCGATCGCCGAAATCGGCGGTGACCGCCTCTATGCCTGGGTGGTCACTTTGTACCTGGTAGGTTCGGTCGTTGCCGCGACAACGGTCAACTCGATCTTGCGCCGTTTCGGGGCCCGCTCGTCCTTTCTGCTGGCTCTGGCCGTGTTCGGGGTGGCCAGCGTGGCGTGCGCGGCGGCCCCGACCATGGAGGTGTTGGTCGCGGGGCGCACCCTGCAGGGCGTGGCCGGCGGCACCCTGGCCGGCCTGGGATACGCGCTGATCAATGCCGCGCTGCCGCATACGCTCTGGACCCGTGGATCGGCGCTGGTGTCGGCGATGTGGGGCGTGGCGACCGTGGTGGGACCGGCGATGGGCGGTCTCTTCGCGCAGTTCGGCTTGTGGCGCTGGGCATTCGGCGCCATGGCCGTCCTGGCGGCGCTGCTGGGCATTCTGGTTCCCGCGGTCCTGGCGGCGAGCTCCACGACACCGAAGGACCCGACGGCAACCGCGCTGCGGGTGCCGGTGGGATCGCTGTTGCTGGTCGGGGCCGCCGCGCTGGCGGTCAGCGTCGCCCAATTGCCGCACAACGCTGCGGCGACCGGCGCACTTCTCGCGGTGGCGGTGCTGCTGGTCGCGGCATTCGTGGTCGTCGATCGGCGCAGCCGTGCAACGGTGTTACCGCCGAGTGTGTTCGGAACCGGCCCGCTGAAGTGGATCTACCTGACGCTCGCGGTGCTGATGATGGCCGTGATGGTGGACACCTACGTGCCGCTGTTCGGTCAGCGGTTGGGACATCTGACGCCCGTCGTGCCGGATTCCTCGGTGCTTCGCTGGCGATCGGTTGGACGGTCAGTGAGATCATCAGCGCGTCACTCACCAACCCGCGCGTGATCGGTGGCGTTGTCCTGGTTGCGCCGCTGCTGATGGCGGCGGGCCTCGCGTTCGGCGCCGTTACTCAACGGGCCGACGCATCGCACGGCCTCATCGTGGTATGGGCGGTGGCTTTGCTGGTCGCCGGGACCGGTATCGGGATGGCCTGGCCGCATCTGTCGGCGCGCGCGATGGACTCCGTCGACGATCCTTCCGAGAGTGGCGCGGCGGCGGCTGCGATCAACACCGTGCAGTTGATCTCGGCGTCCTTCGGTGCCGGCCTTGCGGGAGTGGTGGTGAACAGCGCCACCGGCGGCGAGTTGATGGAGGCCCGCTGGCTGTACGCGGTGTTCACCGTGCTGGCCGCGGTGGGCGTGCTGGCGTCCTACCGTGCGACTCGTCACGATCGCCGTCCGGCAGCGCGGTCACGGCCGCAAGACGCGACCTGACCCTGGTCAACGTCGAGCGCCTCCGCGTTGAGTTCGGTGAGCCACCAGTTTGTTCGTTACTGAGCCGCTCCCGCGCTGTAGTTCGCTGAGGTGGTGACCGCGTCGCACGGACCCGCCGAACAACGGGTCAGCCGGTCAGTTCTACCCGCCCAGTGGCTAACCGCGCTGTCTGACCGACCAGGGCAATTACCGCGTTGACTTGACCACTTGCGAGTAGTGGAACTGCCAGCGCTCCACGATGTGGAAGCCGAGGTAGCTGGGAAACAGGTACACCGGAGCCCGCCCGAAGGCCGTTCCCGGCGATAATGCTTGTCCCACTTGATGATCGGGCAGCGACTTGTCGCGGTTGGTGATCGTCCACAGCGCGGGGCACTTGTTGATCTTCGCCGTCGTCAGCCACACCGCGACGTGCCCATCCCACAGGGCACCGACTTTCGGCCCGTAGAAGCCACGCTCGACGTCTATCAGTGACCGGAAGGCTTTCGGCCGTGTCGCCAGCAGGGCGCGGATCGGGCCGGGTCGCCACGGCACTGTGTTGTCCACCAACAGACAGTCACCGGGGCTGGCGTGGGCGCTGATGACGTCGGCGACCTGACTGTAGTCCCATCCCTCCTTGGCATACGGCCCGCGCTGGGTGAAGTAGTAGTTGGGGAAGGCGGCCACGGCCAGAGCTACCACGAGGACGACCACCTGCCACGGCTTGCGGGCGATCGCGACGATGCCGACGGCCAGCACGACGGCCGCGCCGGGAGCGGTGAAGATCAGGTAGCGGGGGTAGTAGATCGGTTCGCTGACGGCCGAGTAGATCAGCACGGTGGCTGTGGGAAGGACCACCCACAAAGTGCTGATCAGTAACAGCCGGCCCGCCCCGTCCTCAGCCCGTGCCTTGCCGGCCAGACGCAGCGCGGCGGCGACGAGCACCAGCACACCGGCCAGGATCGCGAACGGGACGCTGTGGTCGAAGTACTGCCGGTGCACCACATCGAGAAAAAGGCTCCGATCCAGGCCATTGATCCATCCGACCTGCCATACCTGTTTGTGGGCAAACAGCATGAACGGCGTCATTGCGCCCAGAGCAACGGCTGAGCCGACGGCCAGCCAGATGACGGGCCACTTGCGTGTCCGTGGCGGCGCCAGTACGGGCAGGACCGCCGCATAGACCACCAGCAACAGCACCACGTTGACGTTGACCAGGATGGCCACCATCAGCACCAGCGAGTAGGAAACCCACAGCCGCGCGCGATTACGGCGCACCGCCGCAACCAGCAGGACCGTCAGCCACGCGGCGACCGCGACCACCAGCGCGGAAGAGCGGGCTTCGATACCCGCCCACGTCACCCGCGGCAGGACGGCGAAGACGGCGCCGGCGGTCAGTGCGGTCCCGCGCCCTGCAAACTGCCTGGCGAAGACGACAACGCCGGCCGCGGCGGCTCCGACGGCCAGCGCACTGGGCACCCGCGACCAGAACTCGGTAGGCGGAAAGATCGCGAACCAGCCGTGCATCAACAAGTAGTAGAAGCCGTGCACGGCATCGATGTGGCCCAGCAATTTCCACAGCTCAGGCAGCGTGCGGCTGGCTGCGGCCGAAATCGTCGCACCCTCGTCGAACCACAGCGACGGCCGGCCGGCCCACGCGCCGCTGATGAGCGTGGTGATCGCCGCAATCGCCCACGGGTCAAGGAAGCGGCCCCGCGGGTGCGCCCCGGCCGCCGGCTCGGCGTCGTCAGCCACGGCGTTTTCGACGATTGACACAGACATGATTGTTTTCAACTTTAAGTGCAAAGGGTGCCGGCGGCGTGGCGAAGCTACTGCCCGAGGCGGTCCGGAGTGACCCGCGCCGCAAACCTCTCCCGTCTACGTCCAGCAACGCGATAGTGTCTTGGGTTGGCGGAAACCGACACCTGGGAGGGTAAATGAGCGCCTATCAAACCGTGGTCGTGGGAACTGACGGCTCGGATTCGTCGATGCGCGCGGTGGACAGGGCAGCCAGGATCGCGGGGGCGGACGCCAAATTGATCATCGCGTCGGCGTACCTGCCGCAGCACGAGGACGCCCGCGCCGTCGATGCTCTCAAAAACGAAAGCTACAAGGTCACCGGCACCGGCCCGATCTACGAGATCCTGCACGATGCCAAGGAACGCGCGCACAACGCCGGCGCCAAGAACGTCGAGGAGCGGGCCATCGAGGGTGCCCCGGTAGACGCCCTGGTGCAACTCGCCGAGTCCGAGAAGGCCGATCTGCTGGTGGTCGGCAACGTCGGTCTGAGCACCATCGCGGGGCGACTGCTGGGCTCGGTCCCGGCGAACGTCTCCCGCAAGGCCAAGGTCGACGTGCTCATCGTGCACACCACCTGAGATCGGGCCCTTTACCAGCCGCGCTGGCGCCACTCTTCGATGTGCGGGCGTTCGGCGCCTAGAACCGTGTCGTCACCGTGGCCGGGATAGATCACCGTGGCGTCGTCGTACACGTCGAAGACCCGGGTGGTGACGTCACCGAGTAGCTGTTCGAAGTCGCCCTGCTGCCAGGTCTTGCCGACTCCACCCGGGAACAGGCAGTCACCGGTGAACAGATGGGTCACTCCGCCGGTGGCCGGCCCGTCCAGCGCCAGCGCGATGGACCCCGGTGTATGTCCACGCAGATGGATCACGTCGAAAGTCAGCTCACCGATCTGGACCGACTCGCCGTTTTTCAGCAAACGATCCGGTGGTACCGGAAGTGGCTCGGCGTCGATTTCGTGGGCGGCCGTCGGGGCTCCGGTGGCTTGCACGACGGCTTCCAGCGCCTGCCAGTGGTCGAAGTGTTGATGGCTGGTGAGAATCAGCGTCAGCTTCGGTGCGTACCGCCGCACCAGGTCGATGAGGACGTCGGCGTCGTTCGCGGCGTCGATCAGCAGGGTTTCCCCGGTTGCGGAACAGGTGATGAGGTAGGCGTTGTTGTCCATGGGGCCTACCGAGGCCTTGACGATCGTCGCGCCGGGCAAGGTACGTCGGGCCGCGGTGCCCGGTTCGACGTGTCCGGTGTAGTTGTCACTGAGCTCAGGGGCAGCGGTCATACCCCTGCACGCTACTTGGTGGCAGGCGCCCCCGGGGCGGCTTGGCCGCGTCGCTGTCGGTGGGGACACCTAGCATGGAATGCGGCCCGCGCTATGAGTCTTCACGGCCCGCGCCACTACGCGATCATCTGAAAGGGGCAGCGTGGCAGACCGCCTCATCGTTAAGGGCGCACGCGAGCACAACCTGCGCAGCGTCGACCTTGACCTACCCCGTGACGCCTTGATCGTCTTCACCGGTCTGTCCGGCTCGGGTAAATCTTCGCTGGCGTTCGACACCATCTTCGCCGAGGGGCAACGCCGCTACGTCGAATCGCTGTCGGCCTACGCCCGCCAGTTCCTGGGGCAGATGGACAAGCCCGACGTCGACTTCATCGAAGGGCTGTCGCCGGCGGTGTCGATCGACCAGAAGTCGACGAACCGCAATCCGCGCTCGACAGTCGGCACCATCACCGAGGTTTACGACTACCTGCGGTTGCTGTACGCACGCGCCGGCACCCCGCACTGCCCGATCTGCGGTCACCGCATCGCGCGCCAGACGCCCCAGCAAATCGTTGATCAGGTGCTGGCGATGGACGAGGGCATCCGTTTCCTGGTGCTTGCCCCGGTGGTGCGTACCCGCAAAGGCGAGTTCGCGGACCTGTTCGACAAGCTCAACGCCCAGGGCTACAGCCGGGTGCGGGTCGACGGTGTGGTGCACCCGCTGACCGAGCCACCGAAACTGAAGAAACAGGAGAAGCACGACATCGAGGTCGTGGTCGACCGACTGACCGTCAAAACCAGCGCCAAGCAGCGGCTCACCGACTCCGTGGAGACCGCGTTGAAGCTCGCCGACGGCATCGTGGTGCTGGAATTCCCAGATCACCGGGATGAACACGACCACCCGCGTGAGCAGCGTTTTTCCGAGAAGCTGGCCTGCCCGAACGGGCACGCCCTGGCCGTCGATGATTTGGAACCGCGGTCGTTTTCGTTCAACTCGCCCTACGGTGCCTGCCCGGAATGCGTCGGACTGGGCATCCGCAAGGAGGTCGATCCCGACCTGGTGATCCCCGATCCCGATCTCACCCTAGCCGAAGGCGCCGTGGCGCCGTGGTCGTCGGGCCACACCGCCGAGTACTTCACCCGGATGATGGCGGGTCTGGGCGAGGCGCTCGGGTTCGACGTCAACACCCCGTGGCGCAAGCTGCCGGCAAAGGCCCGCAAGGCGATCCTGGAAGGGCCCGACGAGCAGGTACATGTGCGGTACCGCAACCGATACGGACGCACGCGGTCCTACTACGCGGAGTTCGAAGGCGTCCTGGCGTTCCTGCAACGCAAGATGGCCCAAACCGAGTCCGAACAGATGAAAGAACGCTACGAGGGTTTCATGCGGGACATCCCGTGCCCGGTGTGCGAGGGCACACGGCTCAAGCCGGAGATCCTCGCGGTGACCCTGGCTGGGGAGTCCGAGGGGGCGCACAGCCCCAAGTCCATCGCCGAGGTCTGCGAGCTGTCGATCGCCGAGTGCTCGGATTTTCTGAACGCGCTGACCCTGGGCACTCGCGAAGCGGCGATCGCCGGGCAGGTGCTCAAGGAGAT
Organism: Mycobacterium sp. ML4; assembly: GCF_054515735.1. NCBI lineage: Bacteria > Bacillati > Actinomycetota > Actinomycetes > Mycobacteriales > Mycobacteriaceae > Mycobacterium > Mycobacterium sp. ML4. The sequence goes on along the minus strand of NZ_JBTNSY010000011.1, from coordinate 42,654 downwards.
TCAGTCCCGGTTGGGGTTCCTGCTCGATGTCGGGCTCGAGTACCTGTCGCTGTCGCGCGCGGCGGCCACGCTGTCCGGGGGTGAGGCACAGCGCATCCGGCTGGCCACCCAGATCGGCTCCGGGTTGGTCGGGGTGCTCTACGTGCTCGACGAGCCGTCCATCGGGCTGCATCAACGCGACAATCGGCGCCTCATCGAAACCCTCACCCGGCTCAGGGATTTGGGCAACACCTTGATCGTCGTCGAACATGATGAGGACACCATCGAACATGCCGACTGGATCGTCGACATCGGCCCCAGAGCGGGCGAACACGGTGGGAACATCGTGCACAGCGGTCCCTACAGCGAGCTCTTGCGCAACAAGGACTCGATCACAGGGGCGTACCTGTCGGGCCGCGAATCCATCGACGTCCCCGCGATACGACGGCCGGTTGACAAGCGCCGTCAGCTCACCGTCGTCGGCGCTCGCGAACATAACCTGCGCGGCATCGACGTGTCCTTCCCGCTGGGTGTGCTGACCTCAGTGACCGGCGTTTCCGGTTCCGGCAAATCCACGCTGGTCAACGACATCCTGGCCTCCGTGCTCGCAAACCGGCTCAACGGCGCACGGCAGGTGCCCGGCCGCCACACCCGCGTCACCGGCCTGGACCACCTGGACAAGCTGGTGCGGGTGGACCAGTCACCGATCGGACGCACCCCGCGGTCCAATCCGGCCACCTACACCGGTGTGTTCGACAAGATCCGCACCCTGTTCGCCGCCACCACCGAGGCCAAGGTGCGCGGCTACCAGCCCGGCCGGTTCTCGTTCAACGTCAAGGGCGGACGCTGCGAGGCGTGTACCGGCGACGGCACCATCAAGATCGAGATGAACTTCCTGCCCGACGTCTACGTGCCGTGCGAGGTGTGCCAGGGTGCCCGCTACAACCGGGAAACGCTGGAGGTGCACTACAAAGGCAAAACCATCTCCGAGGTACTGGACATGTCCATCGAGGAGGCCGCTGAGTTCTTCGAGCCGATCAGCGGTATCCACCGCTTTCTGCGCACCCTTGTCGATGTCGGACTGGGCTACGTGCGGCTGGGCCAACCGGCTCCCACGTTGTCCGGCGGTGAGGCGCAGCGCGTGAAGCTGGCCTCCGAGCTGCAGAAGCGCTCCACCGGCAGGACCATCTACGTCCTGGATGAGCCGACCACCGGCCTGCATTTCGACGACATCCGCAAGCTCCTGAAGGTCATCAACGGCCTGGTGGACAAGGGCAACACGGTGATCGTCATCGAACACAACCTCGACGTCATCAAGACCTCGGACTGGATCGTCGACATGGGTCCGGAAGGTGGCGCCGGGGGCGGAACGGTAGTGGCGCAAGGCACTCCGGAGGACGTGGCCGCGGTGCCGGAAAGCTACACAGGGAAGTTCCTGGCGGAGGTGGTGGCCTCGTCGACTCCCAGGCGCGCCACCGCCAAGCGGCGCAAGGTGAGCGCATAATAGAACCGCGCTGTGCCGGTAAACTCCGCGGCGTGGGCGAACTGTTTCAAGTTGACCTGGACACGTTGCACAGGCTCGGTGCCACCCTGGCCGGACACGCGGACGCGATCGCCGAGTTGAAGCTCACTGCCATGGTCGAAATGCCGGGCTCGCCGGTCCAAGCGGCTTCCGATCAGGTCGCCGACACCGTCATTAAGGGGTTTGGCGTGGTCGGTGCAGGTATCCGCCGGATGGCCGATGCGGCGACGACTGCGGCGACGACGTACGAGGCAGTCGATCAAGGATTCGCCGACCAACGGCGCCAGCACATCAGCGGCCACTACCCACGGTGACCACGATCAGCCACGTGCGCGGCTGCAAGCCGGAGTCGATGATGGCTTTCGCGAGGGACTTGAGCGCACAGAGCAATACCTTCACCGGGCGGGTCGAGCGGATGGACCGCGACGTGGACGCGGCGATGGACAGCTGGAAGGGGGAGGCCGCGAGCGCTACGTCGGTTCGTGCGATGTCGGAGAAGCTGGCCGCCAACCACCTCGGCTCGGCGGCGGTCGCGTTGGCGGACACCTTCAACACCTACGGCGGACGGTTGAGCGGGTGCCGCGACGCGCTGCTGAACGTCGTCGACGGTGACATCCCCGCCGCGGGAATGACCGTGGACGACGAGGGCAATGTCAAGGCGCCGCAGGTGCCGGGTGCCAGGTCTGGGGATCTGCTTGCCTATTTGTTGCAGGGACAGCTCGACAGTCAGGCAGCTGGTTTCCAAACCCGCGTCAAGAACCTGCTGACCCAATTCGGAGACAACGAAACCCAAGCGGCACAAGCGATTTCCGCCGATAGGCAGGACCTGACCGGCTACCAACAGCACCCTGACGGTGCGCCGGTCCGTCCGCAAGTGCAAGCCATCCTCGACGGCAGGGTCCAGCCGCCCCCGACCCGAAGCAATTCCACGACTTCTGGACGGCATTGACGCCCGCCGAAAGGATGCGCTCTACCAGCACGACCATTACATCGGAAACCGCGATGGTATGCCGGCCGTCGATCGGGACTACTACAACCGAGTGACCCTGGCCGACGAGTTGGCTCGGGCCCGCTCCTCCGCCGCACAGGCCGATGCTCTGCGTGCTCAGCATCCCGATTGGGCGGCCGGCAACAACGTTCCTTCACCCAACGAGCCGGGGGCGCTCTTCGATGATCGCGTTGCCTACGAGGCATGGCAACGCCGCTACGATGCCGCGCTGGCCGGGACGAAAAACCTGCCGGATCTGGTAGCCGTCGACAAGACCGTCAGCGGCAAGCCCGACCGCAAGCTGTTGCTGCTCGATACTCAAACCGGTCGACAAGCCCATGCCGCCATCGCGGTCGGGGACCCCGACACCGCCACCCACGTCTCGGTGACCGCCCCCGGGTTGAACACCACGGTGCACGGCGCGATCGAGGGGATGGGCGAAGAAGCTAGGCTCGTCCGCGACGAATCCTTGCGCCAGCTTGCGAGAACAGGGCATACACATGAAACGGTTTCAGCCATTGCCTGGATTGGTTATGACGCGCCGCAGATCCCGGAGACGGATTCTAGCGGGAGGGTGCTAGCCGGCGCCTGGGACGTCAGCCACGACGACCTCGCCCGGGCCGGGGCGTACAACTTAGCCGGCTTCTACGACGGGATAGGGGCCGCCCACGACGGTGACCCCGCGCATCTGACGGCAATTGGGCACTCGTATGGCTCGTTGACCACCGGGCTGGCCTTGCAGGAACCCGGTGACCACGGCGTGTCCGACGCTCTGTTCTACGGTTCACCGGGTATCGAGGCCTCCACTCCGCAGCAATTGCAGGTGCAGTCCGGACATGTCTATGTCATGGAAACGCCGGACGATCCCATCCAGCTCACCTACGACGCTCCGCCGCTCGTCCATGCCGGCGCGCCCTTCCTGCCGTATCCGTTCAATGTTGGCGCCTTGGGCGGGTTGTCGGTCCTGGACGTGTCGGGAGCCGGCCAGTTCGGGCCCAACCCCGCGACCAACCCCGAGTTCACTCGGCTGGGCACCGGTCCTGTCACTATTTCGGACGGCCACGGCGGCACCCTCAACTTGGAGGGTGCCCACGGCCACAGTGACTATCCACGTTGGGGTGCCAACAATCTGCCGCGTACTACCGGCTACAACATCGCCGCCATCGTGGCCGGCCTGAGCAACCGGGCTATCCCAGGGAGCTGACGACGCCAATATGACTTTTCATTTCAACCCGGGTCGGTGCCTGCTTCTGTGCATTGCGGCCCTTGTTGCACTGATTGGACCGACAGGATGCCACGTGGACACACCCTTTCCGCCCACCCCGCCGTCGGAGGCCGCGCAGGCCCTTCAGCAGCTGAAGTCGCTACCCTCGCTCGAGGACACCACAGCCCAAGTGGCGGCCGCAATGGACGAGATTACCGCAGCTGCCAGCGTCTTTATTCCCTCGATCAGATGGGAAACACCTTACGAGGGTTCCGCGGGCAACTGTCTGCGCCCATACGAACAGACGGATGGACAGAGCATAAATCTGCCCCACCGCGTGGCAGAGAATGTCGCAGTGTCGGAGCGGGACTGGGCAGCCATCGTCGAGGTGGCGAAGGAGTCTGCTGCCAAGCTCGACGCTACGGACGTCGCGGTGATGAAGGACCAGCCGGCGGATCACGACGTGTGGTTCACCGGACCGACCGGCATTTTTATCAAGATCGGGTACGCGGGCAGTTTGGTTGTCTCGGGTTACACCGGATGCCGTTTGCCCCGTGACAAGAAGGGCGGGTGAGGGGTGGTCGGAAGCCAAGATTTCGAGGAGCTTGGTCTGAAGGTGCAGCGGGCCCAGTCTGCGGTGGAGCAGGTCCGCGGTGTCGGTATGGCCGACGGCATTCGGGTGGTGGTTGATGCCGAGAACCGGCTGCTGTCGGTGAACGCGCCCGACGAAGACGCCATTGTGGTCGCCTACAACGCCGCGGTGGACGACGTGCGGCCCAAGATCGAGGACGCGATGCGTGAGGTCCGGGGCGATCCTCGGGTGGAGGCGATGTCGACGTTCGTCGCTGCGAATTCGGCCCGGCTGCAAGCCGAGCGTGCGCGCCGCCTGCGTGAGATCGAGGAAGATGATGACGCCTACTACGAAGAACAGTATCGACGAGGCTGGCTTGAGCGCTGAGTCACCGCTGTAGCGGTACGGACTTCTGCCGGGGGCTACCAGCCGGCGTTCAGCGGTGCTACCCACCCCGAGTTCACCCGCCCGGCGCCCCGGGCGTGCGAGGGTGCCCACGGCCATAGTGACTATCCTCGCCAGGGTGCCAATAACCTGCCGCGGGCCAGCGGGCTTCAACATCGCGGCCGTCGTGGCCGGCCAGGGGATCCCGGGCAGCTGACGTGACCCCCTACGTGAAGAGGCGCACCAATCGGGACCGCAGCATTATTGTCTGGGCCGCGGCCTTCGTGGCCCTTCTTGCAATGGCAGGATGCCACGTGGAAAAGCCCTACGAGCCCACCCCGCCGTCGGAGGCTGCGCAGGCTCTGCAGCAACTGAAGGCCTTACCTTCGCTCGAAGACACCACAGCACAAGTTGGGACCGCGATGGACGAGATCACCGCGGCCGCCAGCCGACTGATTCCCTCGATCAAGTGGGAAACCCTGGATGAGGGCTCCACGGGCAACTGCGAGCGGCCCTACGAACAAACGGAAGGGCAAGATAACTTCTTGCCCCACCGCGTCGGCGAGAACGTCGCAGTGTCCGAGCAGGATTGGGCCGCCATCGCCCAAGCCGCCAGGGCTTCCGCTGCCAAGCTCGACGCCACCGATGTCGCGGTCATGAAGGACCAGCCGGCTAACCACGACGTGTGGTTCACCGGACCGACCGGCATCTCCATCAAGATCGGGTACCGGGGCAACCTGACGGTCTCCGGTTACACCGGGTGCCGGTTACCGCGCGACAAGAAGTGAGGGCGGTAAGGGGTGTTTGGACGCGGTGCTGGTGAGGAGCTTGGATTCAAGGGGCGACGCGCCCAGTTCCTGCTGGGTCAGGCCCGCGGTGTCGGTGCGACCACCGGCATCCGGGCGGTCGTGCGGGCGGTGACCCTCGCGGCTCTTCTCGCGGTGACAGGATGCCACGTGGAAAGACCTTACGAGCCCACCCCGCCGTCGGAGGCCGCGCAGGCCCTTCAGCAACTGAAGGCCTTACCTTCGCTCGAAGACACCACAGCCCAGGTGCAGGCCGCGATGGCCGAGATCACCGCGGCCGCCAGCACATTGATTCCTTCAATCAAGTGGGAAACAATGCCTGGGGACACCACCGACAATTGTGAGAGGCCCTACGAACAATCGGACGGGCAACGATATTTTTTGCCGCTCCGCGTCGCCGAGAACATCGCGGTGTCCGAGCAGAACTGGGCCGCCATCGTCGAGGCAGCGAAGGCTTCCGCGGCCAAGCTCGACGCCACCGATGTCGCGGTCATGAAGGACCAGCCGGCAAATCACGACGTGTGGTTTACCGGGCCGACCGGCATCTTCATCAAGATCGGTTACGCGGGCAACTTGGGGGTTGCGGGCTATACCGGGTGCCGGTTACCGCGCGACAAGAAAGGCGGGTGAATGGTGCTCGGAGCCAATGAGTTTCAGGAGCTTGGTCTGAAGGGGCGTGCTCGCTAGGTCAGGCGTCGATGCTTCGATGCTGCTTCCTGCGTCTGGGCGCCTTCCCCGCGGCCGAGTGCAATCGTCGCCGCCAACATCGCCGCGACCGCCATCGGCAGCGCCACCGCTCCCACACCGTGAACCCTCAGATGCTCGCCGAGCACGACAATGCCAAGCATCACCGCGACCACCGGCTCGCCGACCAGCATGATCGGTACCGACGCCTGCAATGCCCCGGTGTGAAAAGCCCACTGCTGCAAAAACGTCGCCGCGACCGCCAGGCCTACCAGCACGTAAGGTGCTGGGTCGGCGAGCAGAGCGTGCCAGCCACCGACCGCGTATCGGTTCGTACAGGTCTTGGTCAACACCGCGATCATCCCAAGCACGACGGCGACAGCCAGCCCCAACCACGTGGCGCGAACCCTGTCGGCGGTGCGACGGGCTGCCACCGCGGCGATCGCGACCACCGACACTGCGGTGGTGAGTGCGACCGTCCACGCCGCCGTGGCAGGCCGATAGTGTCCTTCCCGCGGCTGTCCAACCAGCACGAAAAGTGCGAGCGCGGCGGTCAGCAGCATGGCCCACGCCCACTCGGAACCGGGTACCCGATTCCCCGACCGTACGGCGCTGAGCGGCAGCACAAACAGCAGCGAAGACACCAGCAGCGGCTGCACCAACAGCAGGGATCCGTGCGCCAGGGCCATGGCTTGGAACGCGTAGCCGGCGACGGCCGCGCCCGTGCCCGACCACCACAGCCGGTCGCGGAGCACGGCCACGGCGCTTGCGGATCCGTCGTCAGCGGCAGAACGTTGCAGGGCGGCCTGTCGAACAACGATGCCCACCGCCGCAACGAACGATGCCAGCAGCGCCGAGCCGATCGCCACCGCATGAGACATCAGCCAATCCATGGTTCAGGCATACCCTCGTGTCCCGTTCTTCAGTGTCAGCTCTGAGGTCCCGACGTCAACAGCGGGGACGGACGGCGCGCGCTGCTCTGCACCCCGTTCAACCGCTCGGTGCGCCGGTCGGCCCGCTGTCGTAAAGTTCCGCTGCCCCTGCCGTGATCCTTACCAGGTGTAACTGCACGCGGGCGTCGGCATCGTGACGTCAGCCGCCGACCACCCGACCGTGCCACCAGGGCGTGGGCCCGGCGTTTCCCGCTGCCATCTCAAGACCTGAGCACGCGCCGCCGAAACATCCGAGTTGTATTGCTAGATGATCAGTTTGAAGACCACTGTGGGGTCGTGGACGGTGTCGTGGCCGTCGTACATCCGCGCCCCTCCTGCGGCAACCGATCGTCGGCGCAGGCGGTAGGGTTCGGACGGCCCCCGACCCGCGAATACGGCCCGGCGTCAGTCATCGGTGCGCATCGACTCCCGGATTCTTGCCAGGCGCTCGGCAGCCGCCCGCTGCCGCTCGTCGTACTGCTCATCGACGGATCGGCCTTCGGCGGTTTCGGCGGCGAGTTCCGCGGCGCCCTGAGCTGCCCCGAATCGCGTCTCAATCTTCTCGCGCACCGAGTCGAACGTCGGCACACCGGAGTTGTCGTATCCGGGGTCGGGGGTGGACGGCTGGTCGGGCATGCCCGACACGTTACTGGTGCCCGCTCCCGCGAACGTCCTGCCGGGCGAGATAGCGCGTCATCTGTTGCCAATACAGCATCGTCAAACCCATCTGCACCGTCACAGCGACCACCGCCGGACGCAGCCGACGACGGCGGGCCGAGAGCACTGCGGTCGCAGCCGCCACCGACGTTGCAGCGCTGACCAGCATGGCGGCATCGCATGGCCGGCGGGTGATCCACAATTCCTCACCGAGCATCGCCCGCGTCGCCCAGGCGCGGTGGTCCTTCGGCTTGCCGAACACGAACGGGTTGACCGCCAGCCATGCGGCGATCAGCACCGCGTGGGCCGGTCGCCGGGTCCAGATCGGTACCAGGGTCAGCGGTGTGCTGGCCCATCGGGTCCAGGCGCTCCACGGATGGCAGTGCCGAGCGAAAATCGCTCGGCAGATTCGCGCAACCGGAAGCACGCTACCTGCCGGCCGCAACCACTTGCGTATTCGCCGGTCCGGTGGAGCCGAGGGGAATGGCGTTGCCCGGCAACGGAATCCGGGGTATGCCAGGGGTGCCCAACCGGCCCGCCAGCCACGGCACCGCCGTTGCAAACACCTGGTCGGCGAACGGCCAGTCGTGCTTGCCCGGTTGCGGGACCACCGCGCAGTCGATGGCATAGGAGCGCCCGAGCGCACACAGGGCGTTGGCGGCGGCCGTCTGGTTGCTGGGGTTGGCCGCGGCATCGCGGCCCGCCAGGCGCATCGTGGCGGTGTCGGCGATCGGCAGCTCGTGATGCGACGTTGCCGGAATGGCGAACCACCCCGCGACCCCGGTATACGGGCCGTGCCGGGTGATCACACTGGTCGGGTCGAACCTGGTCCAGGCACCGGCGTCGCCGCCGTACAGCCTGGCGACGGTCTCGTCCTTGTTCCCGGCGTTGGGGTACAGGTCACCCGCGATGTCGACGAACGCGCTGAACTGGTCGGGATGCATGACGGTCAGGTCTACCGCGCAGGTCCCGCCCATCGACCACCCCACGATGCCCCAGCTGGCCGGATCGGCGCTTGTCCCGAACTTTGAAACCATGTATGGCACCACGTCTTTTGTCAGATGATCAGCCGCGTTGCCGCGTCGGCCGTTGACGCACTCGGTGTCGTTGTTGAACGCGCCGCCGGAGTCCACGAACACCAGCACAGGGGCATTGCCGTCGTGGGTTGCTGCGAAAGCGTCGATCGTTCGCACCGCGTTTCCGGCGCGTGCCCAGTCGGCCGGCGTGTTGAACTGGCCGCCGATCATCATCACGGTGGGCAGGCGAGGCGGCGGGTAACTGGCGAACCAGGCCGGCGGCAGATACACGAACTCACCGCGGTGTTTGAAATGTGACGCGTCGGACGGGACCACAACCGGCACCACACTGCCATGCGGTGGGCGCACGCCCTTGGCGACCATTGCGGCGACGGTGACCGGATCGGACTGGTCGGGCAGCGGGCCGGAGGTGAGCTGATTCCACGCCGCCTGCACCGTCGGGAAGTAGCCGACCCACATATTGAGGGTCAGCGCCGTGCTGAACAGGCACAGCGGTACCGCGAGCAGAGCGATGCCGCGGCGCCACCAGTGCGCGCTGCGCCAGCCGACCAGCAGCACCGTCACCGCCATTCCGGCCAACCCGGCCCACGTCCACAGCGCGGTTGGGGCCGGCTCAGAGGACAGCCGGCTGACGTACGCTCGCGTCCCCCACGCCGCCGCACCCCCGGCCAGCGTGGCCAGTGGCAACCAGCGCAGCCGCCAAACCCGTGTCCGCCAGCCAATGGCAACCAGCAGCGCGACCCCGGTCACGACCTGGACCGTGATCGGCACCCAGCCATTCATCAGGGACGTGTGGCTGAACGCCTGCGGACCCAATTCGCCGGCCGATGCGGCCACCGTCAAGGGAGGCGTCGACGCGGTCACAAGCTCATTGTTGTTCGCCGGAGTCCAATCCGGGACTATGTTTCCGGATTATTTCCTGTGAGTTAACTGAACCCGGACGTGCCCGCTGATCCGGGGACTAGTGCGGCTTGGCGAGGGGGAACGGAAGGGTCTCCCGGATACTGCGTCCGGTGATCAACATGACCACCCGGTCGACACCCATTCCCAGGCCCCCGGTCGGCGGCATGGCGTACTCCATCGCCTGCAGGAAATCTTCATCTAATTCCATCGCCTCGGGGTCGCCTCCGGCGGCCAGCAGCGACTGTTCTTCGAGGCGCCGCCGTTGCTCTACCGGGTCGGTGAGTTCGCTGTAGGCGGTGCCCAACTCGACTCCCCAGGCCACCAGGTCCCACCGTTCGGCGACACCGCGCTTGCTGCGATGTGGCCTGCTCAGCGGGGATACCGAGGTGGGGAAGTCGATGTAGAACGTCGGGTGTTGGGTACGATCCTCGACCAGATGCTCATACAGCTCGAGCACCACCGCGCCGGCATCCCAGTAGGCGCGGTAGGGGATGCGGGCGGCGTCGGACAGCTTGCGCAGCGTCCTCAGATCGGTGTCGGCGTCGATGTGTTCACCGAGCGCTTCGGACACGGCATCGTGGACGGTCTTGACCGGCCACACCCCGGAGATGTCGACCGGCTCGAGACGGCCGCCGTGGCTGATCGAATCATCCCGCGTCCTGGGTCGCAGCGCGGTCTGCGCACCGTTGGCGGCTTCGGCGGCGTTTTGGATGAGTTCACGACAACCGTCGATCCACACCTTGTAGTCGGCGTGCGCCTGGTAGGCCTCGAGCAGGGTGAACTCGGGGTTGTGGCTGAAGTCGACACCCTCATTGCGGAAAGCGCGACCAAGTTCGAACACCCGTTCCACGCCGCCCACACAGAGGCGTTTGAGGTACAGCTCCGGCGCTATGCGCAGGAAGAGGTCCATGGCATAGGCATTGATGTGGGTGACGAACGGGCGCGCGGTGGCTCCTCCGTGTACCTGCTGCAAGATCGGGGTCTCTACCTCGATGAATCCGTTGGCGAACAGCGTTTCGCGGATCGACCGCACCACGCTGCTACGCGCGGTGATCAGCTCGCGGGACTCAGGGTTGACGGCCAGGTCCACGTAGCGGGTGCGCACCCGCGTTTCCGGGTCAGTCAGTCCTTTCCACTTGTTGGGCAGGGGGCGCAGGCACTTGCCGATCAACCGCCAGCGGGCGACGATCAGCGATCGGGTGCCCTTGTCGCTCAAGCCCATGTGTCCGCTCGCCTCCACCAGGTCACCGAGGTCGATCGCCGCGTTGAAGTCGGCGGCGCGACCCTGCTCGAGGCGCGAATTGTCCAGCAACACCTGCATCTCGCCCGACCAGTCGCGCAGGTGTGCGAACAAGACGCCGCCGTAGTTGCGCAGCCGCAAAATGCGTCCGGCTACCGTGACGGGCGATGCGTCGTCGGCGGCCAGCGCTTCTGCGACGGTGTGACTGGGCGGTTCACCCACCGGATAGGCGTCGATGCCGCTGTCGTGCAGCCGTTTCAGCTTGGCCAGCCGAACCCGTACCTGCTCGGGCTGATGGCGTCGCTCCTCGATGTATTCCGGCAGCCCTCCCACGTCCAGGCTGCTGACGTCGGGCGCGGTGCCGTCGGGGTGCAATAAACCGGACTCCACCAGTCGCTGGGGCACCGCGGGGTGATGGCCGGTATGCACCTTGTCGCGCCGGCTGAACGGCAGCACCAGGAAGCCCTCGGCAATCACCGAGGCGACGCCCACCCGCGGCATCATGCGGGCGTCGTCGTAGCAGGCGTAGCGGGGCACCCATTCGGGCTGATATTTGGCGTTGGAACGGTACAGCGTCTCGATCTGCCACCACCGGGAGAAGAACACCAGCAGACCGCGCCACAACCGCGCCACCGGCCCAGCGCCGAGTTGCTCGCCCTGTTCGAAGGCCGACCGAAATACCGCGAAATTCAAGGAGATTCGGCTGATGCCGAGATTCTCGGCGTGCAGGGTGAGCTCGCTGACCATCAATTCGATGGTGCCGTTGGGGGAGTTGCGGGACCGGCGCATCAAATCCAGCGAGACGCCGGTGGTGCCCCACGGCACCAGCGACAGCATCGCCACCACCTCGCCGGCCGGGTCGATCGCCTCAACCAGCAAGCAGTCGCCGTCGGCGGGGTCACCGAGCCGGCCCAGGGCCATGGAGAAGCCGCGTTCGGAATCGGTGTCGCGCCAGGCGTCGGCGCGGGCGACGGTCTGCTCCATCTCCTCGGCGGGAATGTCTCGGTGGCGCCGGATGCGCACCGTCAGACCCGCGCGCCGGGCTCGGGTCACAGCCTGACGGACGCCGCGCATCTCTGGACCGGCCAGCTTGTAGTCAGCCGGCCGCAGGATCGCCTCGTCGCCGAGCACCAGCGCGTTCAGGCCCGCTTCCCGGTAGACCTGCGCGCCCTGGGAACTGGCGCCCATCACGCCCGGCGCCCAGCCGTACGTCTGGCACAGCTGCAGCCAGGCGTCGACGGCCTGCGGCCACGCCTTGGGGTCCCCGACCGGGTCGCCGCTGGCCAGGCAGACACCGACCTCAACCCGGTAGGTGAGAGCGGCGCGGCCGCTGGGCGCGAAGATCACCGACTTGTCTCGGCGAGTGGCGAAGTAGGCGAGCGAGTCGTTCTTCCCCCACAACTCGACGAGTCCGCGGATCGCAGACTCGTCCTCACCGGTCAGCGCATTCTCGGCCCGCTGGGACAGAAACAGTACGATCGCCGCGGCGATCAGCGCGAACGCGCCGAACAGACCGAAGATGGCGTTGAGAAAAACGTGCGGCCGGCCGGTGAACAGGTCAGGATCTGCGAAGCCGAATCCCACCACCCGGTTGGCCACGTATGGCAGCCGATCCTGCGCCGCCAGCGTCCCGGGAAACATCTCCACCAGAGCCCAGGACGCCAGGATGCCGATGAGTCCGCCGGCCAGCAGCACGCCGGCCGCCCTGAACAACGCACCCCTGCGAACCTTCGCCCAGAACTCCCGGTAGCCCAGCACCAGAAGGACGATCGCGACCACATGGAACGCGAACCCGAGATTTTCACCGAAGGCCTCCGCTGGAGTATTGCCACCCGCGGCGATGTCAGCGGCGTTGATGAAGGCGTGTACCACCATGTTGCCCAGCAACACCAGCCATGCGATGCGCTTTCGCGCGGTCAGGGCCGCAGCGAGCAGAGCCAGCACGAATGACCAGGCAAAACTGGTGTCCGGAAAGTTGAACAGGTAGCTGTTGATGAATACTCGCGGCCCGTGGATGAGCCAACGGATCAGCGGTGACAGACTGGCCAGCAGCGACACGGTCGCGATGACGCCCACCGTCCACCCGGCTGCCGCCGGCAGCCAGTGATACCGGGAGATCGGCCTGCGCGTTGGGCGCGGCTTAGTGAGTGTCACAGACCGCGAGGATATTCCCTCAAACCGGGAAATTCCCGGCGATACCGCCCAACTGCAAAGACAGTCTTGGTAAATGGTTGTCGAATAAGCCTGTGCCGACGGGATTGAGGGGTTGGCCGTGCTCCTGCGTTGTGGCTGCTAGACTGATCGCTGCGACCATCCCGGGCCTTGCGGCCAGGGACAGTAAAGAGGAGTCCCACTCCCACCGGTTGCCACGAGATTTCTCAAGGCAATTCGGTCCGGTCACGGGCATGTCGACATGCCCGTTCTGCGCCATTGCGTAGGCGGTTTGACCCGGTCAAGCCGTGATCGGTCGGCAACGGGCCCTGCTTTGGCAGGGCTTTTTTGCTGATGGTTGGTGTGCTTCCACCGCTGTTTCCGGCCGGGTCCAGGAATGGGTCGCACGGGAATACAAGCCAACGAGGGAGGCCCCATCAGCACTGAGACCCGCGTCAACGAGCGCATTCGCGTGCCTGAAGTTCGATTGATCGGCCCTGGGGGAGAGCAGGTAGGCATCGTGCGCATCGAAGACGCACTCCGCGTCGCCGCGGACGCCGATCTCGACCTTGTCGAAGTTGCTCCCAACGCCAGGCCGCCGGTCTGCAAGATCATGGACTACGGCAAGTACAAGTACGAGGCGGCGCAGAAGGCGCGTGAATCCCGCAGGAATCAGCAGCAGACCGTCGTCAAGGAACAAAAGCTGCGACCCAAGATCGACGACCACGACTACGAGACGAAGAAGGGCCACGTGGTCCGCTTTCTCGAAGCGGGGTCAAAGGTCAAGGTGACCATCATGTTCCGCGGCCGCGAGCAGTCACGACCGGAGCTCGGGTACCGACTACTTCAGCGTCTTGGCGCCGACGTCGCCGAATACGGATTTGTCGAAACCTCGGCCAAGCAGGACGGCCGCAACATGACGATGGTGCTGGCGCCTCACCGCGGCGCGAAAACTCGCGCCAGGGCACAGCATCCGGGAAGCGCGGCGGCGGGACCGGCTGATTCGGCCGGGGACGCGACACCCTCCTAGCAGCAACTTGCAGGGGGTACCAGAACAGCTCACCAGAACCAGGAAAATCGAGGAAACATGCCCAAGGCCAAGACCCACAGCGGGGCTTCGAAGCGGTTCCGGCGCACCGGAACCGGCAAGATCGTCCGGCAGAAAGCCAACCGCCGGCATCTGCTCGAGCACAAGGCGACCAAACGCACCCGTCGGCTCGACGGCCGCACCGTGGTGTCGGCCAACGACACCAAGCGGGTCAAATCGCTGCTCAACGGCTGAGGCAGCGCGGCAACGCATCCCCATCGAAACCCCCCATCGACAGCGGGCTTTCGGCAGCCCCCGACGATTTTGAACGAGAGTAGGAACACCCATGGCACGCGTGAAGCGGGCGGTCAACGCCCACAAGAAGCGGCGCAGCGTCCTGAAAGCTTCGAAAGGCTATCGCGGTCAGCGATCCCGGCTCTACCGCAAGGCCAAAGAGCAGCAGCTGCATTCGCTCAACTACGCCTACCGTGACCGTCGCGCCCGCAAGGGCGAATTCCGCAAGCTGTGGATTTCGCGTATCAACGCCGCCGCGCGTGCCAATGACATCACCTACAACCGGCTGATCCAGGGCCTCAAGGCCGCCGGTGTGGAGGTCGACCGCAAGAACCTCGCCGACATCGCGGTCACTGATCCGGCAGCGTTCACCGCGCTGGTCGATGTCGCTCGGGCCGCCTTGCCTGAAGACGTCAACGCTCCCTCGGGAGAGGCTGCTTAACCGAGCCCGGCGATGCTCACCGAACGCTCGGCGCGAGTGGTCGCAGCGGTCAAGCTGCATCGTCACGTCGGCCGCCGCCGCTCGGGTCTGTTTCTCGCCGAAGGTCCCAATCTGGTCGAGGCTGCCCTGCGGCGCGGGCTGGTTCGAGACCTGTTCGCCACCGAAGAAGCCGCGGGCCGGTACGAGGCGTTGGTCGCCGGGCAGGCCGCTGTCCACCTGGTGACCGAACGTGCCGCGAAAGCGTTGTCGGACACCGTGACCCCAACGGGACTGGCGGCGGTGTGCGAGATACCGGCGACCGACCTGAGCGAGGTTCTCAGCGGCTCACCAAGTCTGGTCGCGGTTACGGTCGACATCGGCGAGCCTGGCAACGCCGGCACGATCATTCGGATCGCTGACGCCATGGGCGCCGCGGCGGTCGTCCTGGCAGGGCACAGTGTCGATCCCTACAACGGCAAGTGCCTCCGCGCCTCGACGGGCAGCATCTTCGCCCTCCCTGTGGTCGTCGCGCCTGACACGCCGGCAGTTCTCACCCAATTGCGGCTGGCGGGTCTACAGGTGCTGGCCACCACGGTGGATGGTGGGACTTCTCTCGACGATGCCGACCAGATACTCGCCCGCCCCACGGCGTGGGTGTTCGGACCTGAAGCTCAGGGACTGCCCGCTGAGGTCGCCGCGCAGGCCGATCATCGGTTGCGAATCCCGATGGTCGGAGAAGCGGAAAGCCTGAACGTCGCAGCCGCCGCGGCGATCTGTCTGTATCAGAGCGCTCGGGCCCGGCGAACCCGGCCGTTGTCAGGTGTCAGCAAATCATTCTAGAGCCGGGGCTTTACCTGCGACATTTGAGTTTCGTCGCCGGAAAATTTGCTCTTCCGCTGTTAATATTCGTCCCACGTCGAATAGTTGGTGGTGTTCATCAAGCCCGCTGCCAAAGGGGGAATTTGTGTCGCAGTTAAATGTGGTGCCGGATGTGCTGAAGGCGGCGAGCGGACGTCTGCAAAGCGTGGGTGCGGGATTACGCACAGCGAATGTGGCGGCAGCCGCCCAGACGACCGCGATACTGGCGCCGGCAGCTGACGAGATCTCGGTGGCCATCACCACGCTCCTCGGCAACCACGCCCAGCAATTCCAAACTCTCAGCGCCCAGACCGCGGCCTATCACGACAACTTCGTCAGCTTGCTGAATTCCGGTGCCGCTCAGTACTTGGGCTGCGAGGTCGCGAACGCCCAGCAAACAATGGCCAATGCCGGTGCTGCCGCCTCCACCCCGGTTGATATGTTCATCAACGATCTCACCACCTTCAGCCAGACGTCCAACTTCGGTCCTTTGCAGATCTCCTCGAGCGTGGGCGTGGGCGGCGTGCACCAGTCGGCGACGCTCAACGGCCCGTTGGGACAGGTGGCCTCGCTGTCGCTGAGTGCGGCACCGGTCATCCCGTCCAGCCTGAGTGGCGTCGCGGGGTTCGCCGCGAATGTCACCGGGACGGTGAACACCGCGCTCGGTCCGGTGACCTGGATGTCGGCGGGCGGTAACGTCTTCGTCTCACCCACCGGCGGTTTCACCGGAGCGCTGTACGGCCCGACTCCGCTTGGCCCCACCGCGATATCGGTGAGCGGTCCGGTGCCATTCATGGTCACCGGCGGCTCGGTCACCGCACTGGGCTGGGAGTTCTACTTCCATGGCACACAGTTCGGCTTCGTTCCGCTGTTCCTGCAGCCACTTGGGCTGGGCGTCTAAGCGGAGTCAGGCCGCCCGGCTGCGTCCGCGCGACGGCCGCAGGCCGGCAATCGACAGCGTGCCGTGCACCAGCGCCCCAGCCCGCTCCATGATCACGCGGGCCGGCTCGAGGGGAAAACGCGCACGTGGCGGAAAGTAATGCATGGGTAGCCCGCGGCGGTCGCGCGGCGGTGCCATGAACGCGGGT
This sequence comes from Mycobacterium sp. ML4, assembly GCF_054515735.1. Lineage (NCBI taxonomy): Bacteria > Bacillati > Actinomycetota > Actinomycetes > Mycobacteriales > Mycobacteriaceae > Mycobacterium > Mycobacterium sp. ML4. The sequence goes on along the minus strand of NZ_JBTNSY010000011.1, from coordinate 25,908 downwards.
GCTTCCACCAGCGGTGCGTCGCGGCGGATCCGTCCTTCTGCCCGGCGGTAGGCCGCCAGTGCCCGTGGGTGCAGCCGGATCTCGTCGGGTACCGCCAAGAACGCCAGCTCGACCAGCTTCCCGAACACCCGCAGCAGAATCTCGTCGCCCGGTGTCCAGTGCATTCCCGCCTTCTCCCGCACCGCAGGCTCGAAGAGGCCGGCCGCGATCCAGCGTTGGCCGGCCACCATCGGCCGGAACATCTGATCCCAGATCGGTGTGGGAATCAGCACGAACTTCGGTTTGGGAATCCGCATGTTGAAGATGTCCAGGGTCGCTTGGTTGATTTCCAGCTCGTCGCGGCCCACCCGCTCCCAGTACTCCTGGAATTCCTCCCACGATTTGGGCACCGGGCGCATGCTCATCCCGTACATCCGGTACCACTGCACGTGCTCGTCGAACAATTGCCGCTTCTCGGCCTCGGTCAGGCCTCCGCAGAAATATTCGGCGACCTTGATCACCAGCATGAAGAACGTCGCGTGTGCCCAGTAGAACGTCTCGGGGTTCAGCGCGTGATAGCGCCGGCCCGAGCCGTCGGTTCCCTTGATGGTGCGGTGATAACCCTTGATCTGTTGTCCGGTCTGAGCGGCGCGGTCGCCGTCGTAGACCACACCCATGATGGGGTACACAGACCTGGCCACGCGCTGCAGCGGTTCGCGCAACAGGATGGAATGCTCGGAGACCCCCGCGCCCAACTCGGGATACATGTTCTGGATCGCGCCGATCCAGATGCCCATCATCCCGGTGCGCAGGTCTCCGAAGTATTTCCAGGTCAGCGAGTCGGGCCCGAGAGGGTCAGCCGTTGTCGTCGAAGTAACGGTCATCACGGCCTCCACAGCGCCTTGGCCGCGGCCTGACTCGCGGCCTGATTGGGGCTCACGATAAACGGTGACAACATACGTTGTCTAGCACATCGACAGGTGCGCCGCGTCTGTGTTACGGACTCTCCACGGCCCTGCCGCACGCCCGTGATCAGGGTGTTTGGCGCCATATGTGACGAAAGTGGCGGGGGCCTCGTTGCCTGGTTCGGTCCGGACCGCCTACCCTGGCCGAGTGGAGGTCGGGCCTGACAAAGCGGAGTCCGGCATGCCCGATGAGACCGCCACGGCGGTGGCCGAAGAGGAGGTCCCCCGCCGTCGTTCGCCCGCGAAATGGCTCAGCAGCACCAACCACAGTCCGGGCGTGGTGGCTTTTGTGAAAAGGGCGCGGCGGCTGCTGCCGGGTGATCCCGAGTTCGGCGACCCACTGTCCACTGCCGGAGAGGGCGGTCCGCGGGCCGCCGCGCGCGCAGCGGACCGGCTGTTAAGGGACCGCGACGCGGCCTCTCGCGAGGTCAGCCTGGGGGTGTTGCAGCTGTGGCAGGCGATGACCGAGGCCGTATCCAAAAGGCCGGCAAACCCGGAAGTGACGCTCGTGTTCACCGACCTGGTGGGTTTCTCCGCCTGGTCGCTGCAGGTTGGGGACGACGCCACTCTGACCTTGCTGCGTCAGGTCGCGCGCGCCGTCGAAACCCCGTTGTTGGACGCCGGCGGTCACATCGTCAAGCGGATGGGCGACGGCATCATGGCGGTGTTCCGTCGCCCGGAGGTCGCCGTCAGAGCGGTCCTGGCGGCGCGCGAGGCGATCAAAAGCGTTGAGGTGCAGGGGTATCGGCCACGGATGCGGGTCGGTATCCACACTGGCAGGCCGCAGCGGCTGGGTTCGGACTGGCTGGGCGTTGACGTGAACATCGCCGCCCGGGTGATGGAGCGCGCGACCAAAGGTGGCGTAATGATCTCCGGACCGACTCTGGACCTGATCCCGCAGAGCGATCTGGACGCCCTGGGCATCGTCGCCAAGCGGGCACGGCGCCCGATGTTCTCCAGCAAACTCACCGGCATCCCCGCGGATCTGGCGATCTACCGCCTCAAGACTCATAGGGAGTTGTCAGCCGGTGATAACACGGACGAGACAAAGTCCATGCATAGTGGAACGTGATGCTTTCTGAATTTGTGTCCCGGCTGTCGCGGGTCCGCTTCACGGTCGGCTACGTGGCGGCCCTTTTTGCGGTCAGCACCACGATGTTGATGATGAGCCCACAGACTCACGACCGTGTGATTCGACATGCCAGCACGAACCTGCACAACCTGTCCCACGGACGCCTCGGCACCCTGGTGGGCAGTGCATTCGTCGTCGAGGCCGGCCCGCTGTGGTTCTGGCTGCCCTTCCTGACTTGTCTTCTCGTGCTGGCCGAACTGCACCTGCGCACCATCCGGTTGTTCGTGGCATTCATGGTCGGGCATATCGGGGCCACGTTGGTGGTGGCAGCCGCGCTGGCAGCAGCGGTGGAGCTCGGCTGGATGCCCTGGTCGATCACCCATGCCAGCGACGTGGGAATGAGCTATGGCGCCCTGGCGGCGCTCGGGGCGCTGACCGCCACGATGCCGCGCCGGCTGCGTTCCGCGTGGATCGGATGGTGGATCTCGGTAAGTGTGGTCGCGGCAGTCATCGGCGGCGAATTCACCAATGCCGGCCACGCCGTCGCGGTCACCCTGGGGGTCTTGGTCTCACTTCGTTTCCGCGCGCCGATCCACTGGACGCCGCTGCGCTGCTTGATGCTGCTGGGGTCCGCCGGTTTCGGCTTCCTGATGCTGGCGCACAGCATGTGGGGGATGGCCGGCGGCCTCGTGTTCGGTCTTGCGGGGGCATTGATCGCGTACCTCATCGCGAGTCGGTTCGGTAGCGGCTTTGGCGAGGCGCACTCCGGCACGCAGCCCGCGACGGCCTGACGGCAGCCGAACGGCACAGTTCGACAGCAACTGATCGCTCGCCGTGGTGATCCGTGACACAACGGCCGATGACTTATGATCGGCAGTTGCGTCAATCACCCGTGCCGTGAAACCTCCCGCCGATGATGCGGGCCGCGCTCGAGCCCTCGCGCGGGGGTAGAGGCCGGGCAGCCCGACCAGCCTCAGCAAGGAGAGTGCCGCCGCGTGGGTGATCAACCCGTCGACCTGTCGCCGGAAGCTCTGGCAGCGGCGGTCGAGGCTGCCCAGCAGGCCATTGCCGCGGCCGAGAGTCTGGATGCGCTGGCACACGCCAAGACCGAGCATCTCGGCGACCGCTCGCCGTTGGCGTTGGCGCGACAAGCGCTTGGCAGCCTGCCCAAGGATGATCGCGCCGATGCCGGCAAGCGGGTCAACGTCGCCCGCGCTGAAGCGCAGCGCAGCTACGACGAACGCCTGGCGGCGCTGCGCGCCGAGCGGGACGCAGCAGTGCTGGTGGCTGAACGTATCGACGTCACGCTGCCTTCGACCCGCCAACCCACGGGCGCACGTCATCCGATCACGATGCTGGCCGAGCACATCGCCGACACCTTCGTGGCGATGGGATGGGAACTGGCCGAGGGACCGGAGGTGGAGACCGAGCAGTTCAACTTCGACGCCCTCAACTTCCCGCCTGATCACCCGGCGCGCAGCGAGCAGGACACCTTCTACATCGCGCCCGAGGAGTCCCGGCAGCTGTTGCGCACCCATACGTCGCCGGTGCAGGTGCGCACTCTGCTGGCGCGCGAATTGCCGGTGTACATCATCTCGATCGGACGCACCTTCCGCACCGACGAACTCGACGCCACCCACACACCGGTCTTCCACCAAGTCGAGGGGTTAGCTGTTGACCGCGGGCTGACCATGGCCCATCTACGCGGCACCCTGGACGCATTCGCTCGCGCCGAATTCGGAGCGTTGGCGCGCACCCGGATGCGCCCGCACTTCTTTCCCTTCACCGAGCCCTCGGCGGAGGTCGACGTCTGGTTCGAAGGCAAGAAGGGCGGAGCCGGCTGGGTGGAGTGGGGCGGCTGCGGAATGGTGCACCCCAACGTCTTACGGGCCGCCGGCATCGACCCCGAGGTCTACTCGGGCTTCGCTTTCGGAATGGGGCTGGAACGGACCCTGCAGTTCCGCAACGGCATACCCGACATGCGCGACATGGTGGAAGGCGACATCCGGTTCTCGCTGCCGTTCGGGGTGGGGGCCTGATGCGCGTTCCGTACAGCTGGCTGCGCGAGGTCGTCTCGGCCGGAGCGCCGGGATGGGATGTGGGGCCCGCGGAACTCGAGCAGGCTCTGGTGCGCATCGGTCACGAGGTGGAGGAGGTAATTGCGCTCGGTCGGGTCGACGGCCCCCTAGTAGTGGGCCGCGTAACCGAGATCGAGGAACTCAGCGGCTTCAAAAAACCCATCCGCGCCTGCCTGGTGGATGTCGGTACGCACGAACCGCAGGAATTCGTCTGCGGTGCAACGAATTTCGCTGTAGGCGAGCTGGTGGTGGTGGCGCTGCCCGGCGCCACCCTGCCCGGGGATTTCATGATCGCCGCGCGCCGGACCTACGGTCGCAGCTCCAATGGGATGATCTGCTCGGCGGCCGAACTCGGCCTGGGAACAGACCATTCCGGCATCCTGGTCCTGCCGCCGGACACCGCCGCACCCGGAACCGACGGTGCCGCGGTGCTGGGCCTCGACGATGTGGTCTTCCATCTGGCGACCACGCCGGACCGGGGTTACGGGCTGTCGGTGCGCGGCTTGGCCCGCGAGATCGCGTGTGCCTACGACCTGGACTTCATCGATCCCGCGGCGGTCGAGCCATTGCCCGCCGAGCGTGAAGCCTGGCCGCTCACGGTGGACCCCGCGACAGGGGTCCGCCGGTTCGCATTGCGCCCGGTCAGCGGAATCAACCCGGCCGCGGTGTCACCGTGGTGGCTGCAGCGCAGGTTATTGTTGTGCGGCATCCGCGCCACCTCACCGGCGGTCGACGTGACCAACTACGTGATGCTCGAACTGGGCCACCCCATGCACGCCCACGACCGCTCCCGCATCACGGGCGGCTTCCGCGTGCGGTTCGCGGAACCGGGCGAGACCGTCCGCACCCTCGATGACGTCGAGCGCAAGCTGGAACCGGTGGACGTCCTGATCGTCGACGACGTCGCGACCGCGGCGATCGGCGGTGTGATGGGCGCGGACACCACCGAAGTGCGCGCCTACTCCACCGACGTGCTGCTTGAGGCCGCGGTATGGGACCCGCCGGCGATTTCGCGCACCCAGCGTCGGCTGCACCTGCCCAGCGAGGCGGCGCGCCGGTATGAGCGCGCCGTCGATCCGGCCATCTCGGTGGCCGTATTGGACCGGTGCGCCAGGTTGCTCGCCGATATCGCCGGGGGAGTCGTCGAACCAACCCTGACGGACTGGCGGGGCAACCCGCCGCGCGACGATTGGTCCCCTCCGCCGGTCCAGATCGCGGCCGATCTGCCAGACCGTATCGCCGGGGTGGGCTACGCGCCGGGCACCACCGCGCGGCGCCTGAGGCAGGTGGGCGCGGCGGTGGCACAAAACGGCGACACGCTGACCGTCACCCCGCCGAGTTGGCGTCCTGACCTGCAGCAACCCGCCGATCTCGTGGAAGAGGTGTTGCGGCTGGAGGGGCTCGAGGTGATTCCGTCGGTGCTGCCGTCGGCTCCGGCGGGGCGCGGACTGACGGCAGTCCAGCGACGTCGTCGCGCGATCGGGAAGTCCCTGGCGCTGTCCGGCTATGTGGAAATTCTGCCGACGCCGTTCCTGCCGGCGGGCGTGTTCGACCTGTGGGGGTTGCCCGCCGACGACCCCCGCCGCAGGACCACCAATGTGGTCAACCCGCTGGAGGCTGACCGCCCGCAGTTGGCCACCACGTTGCTGCCGGCTCTGCTGGAGGCTTTGCACCGCAACGTCTCCCGCGGCCTGGGCGACGTCGCGCTGTTCGCCGTCGCGCAAGTGGTGCAGCCCAGCGAGTGGACCCGGGCCGTCGAACTCATCCCCGTCCACCGTCGGCCCACCGACGACGAGATCGCCACCCTTGACGCCTCGCTGCCTCGCCAACCTCAACACGTGGCCGCGGTGCTGGCGGGACTGCGCGAGCCGCGCGGCCCCTGGGGACCCGGTCGCGCCGTTGAAGCCGCCGACGCTTTCGAGGGGGTACGGATCATCGCGCGGGCCAGCGGCGTCAACATCACGCTGCGGGCGGCCAGCTATTTGCCATGGCATCCGGGCCGGTGCGCGGAGGTTCTCGCCGCCGGCACCGTCGTCGGGCATGCTGGTCAGCTTCATCCGGCCGTGCTCGAGCGTGCCGGGCTGCCGAAGGGGACCTGTGCGGTCGAGCTGGACCTGGATGCCATCCCCCTGGGTGGGGCACTGCCCGCGCCGCGAGTGTCGCCTTATCCGGCCGTGTTCCAAGACGTCAGCCTGGTGGTACCGGCCGACGTGTCCGCTCAGGCGGTCGAGGATGCCGTGCGTGAGGGCGCCGGCGACCTGCTCGAGCATCTGCAGTTGTTCGACGTGTTCGTCGGCCCGCAGATCGGGGCGGATCGCAAATCGCTGACATTCGCCCTGCGGTTTCGGGCGCCGGATCGCACGCTCACCGAGGACGATGCCACCGCGGCCCGCGATGCCGCGGTGCGATGCGCCGCCGAGCGCGTCGGCGCCGAACTGCGTAGCTGAAGAGGCTGGCGACTACTGCAGTTGTGGTGAAGACAACACAAGTGGGCATCGATGAACAACAAGTCTTGTGCGGCGGCAGCGGAAGTTGTGCGTGCGATGTCACCGAGACGCTTGCAAGGGTGATCACGCGGATCAAGTGAGTGTTCGAGCGACCCCATGTTCCACCAGTGTTTGGCATCCGGCCATAGGCTCGCAACCCTACGGTCAACTGTCAGCCTGGTTACCAAACCTGTTGACTCACCTGAGATTACGTCCGATGCAAGGCCGTTCGACAGCTGCTACGCTCTCCCACTGTGCGCGGTATTGGTGCACTGGGTAAGCGAGCGCGAAGGGAAATATCGAGATGTCTTGGCTTAACGGTGCGTCCGACCTGATGACGGTTGTAAAGAGTGCGTACACCGGCGGTAGCGCTATCCAAAACCAGGACTGGGGTTCGCTAGGCGCGAGTGCGGGCACGATCGTCGGCAAAGGCTTGATGTACGCCGGTAAGCAGAACGCCACTCTTGCGAACGCGTTGAAGACCTCCGGCACAAAGGTGTTGCCGACCCCGACAGCTGTTGTCGACGCGGCAGCGATCGCACTGCTTGTCGTGGACTTTCTCAACGGATTCGGCACTCCCAACAGTGGGTCCGCCGTGAACACCGCGTCGGACAAGTTTGACCTTTACACCACCGCTTTGGTCCCGGGGTGCATTCCGGACCCTCGTGACTGGTCGGGTCCTGCCGCGAGCGCCTACACGGCCCAGGTCAACGCACTCGTTGACTACGTGGCGACGATGGAGGAATACGACAAAACCCTGAAAGGGAAGTTGCAAAGCCAAGCCAGCGAGATCAAGCGGGCGCACATGTGCATCACCGTCAACGTGGCCGTGCTGACCGCCGCAGCGGGTGTCGCCCTCGCCCTGTACCTGATTCCCATCGTCGGGCCGGAAGTGTCGCTGGCGTGGCAAATTATCGCCGCCTTCGCGTGTTGTGCGGCGGTCTTCGTCATTGAGATGCTCACGCTGGCGAACTCGATGTCCCTGTCGAACGAAGTGGCCGCATTGGCCCAGCAGTACGTCGCGCTCGGCCAGGAGGTGGAGGCGAAGATGGCGGGCACCTTCGGACAGATCAGGGGCAAGGTAGCGACCGAGACCTCATCCCAACTCTCGGAGTTCAAGAACATCTCCGACGGCCTGTCGAGTTTCTCCGCCCCGCCGAGCGTCTCGTCGTTGGCCGCGGCTGCCGGCGATGCCGCCTCACCGTCGCAAAAGGCCCTGCTCGACGCTCAAGAAGCGGCTTCGGTGACGAGTACGGTTGGTGCACAAGCGCAGACGCCGCAGGCGACCCCGGAACCAGCCGCGACGGCGCCGGTGGCAGCCGCAGCGCCGGGGGTCGCGTTCACGCCGCCCAGCCTGGCGCAGGTTTCGCAGATGGCAGGCGCGGCCTCGAGAGTCTCGCAGAACCTCTCCCAGCCACTCAACCAGACGATGCAAGGGGTGCAGCAAATCACCCAAATGGGCCAGCAGGGCCAGCAATACGGTCCAGCGGGTGCGGAACCCGGCGAGGAAGATGCGGCAGAAGCGCCTGCCGACGAGACCGCGGCGGCCGGGGCAGCCTCAGGCCCAGAGGGTGCGCAGCGCGCACCGATCGATGCCCCGAGGGCCGGCACCGAAGAGGCTCCAGCTGGCCGCGGGCGGGTTCTGTGACCTGACCAGCGCGTCAAAACTGTAGCGCGTCAATGCCTTAGCTAGTGGGCAACGAATTTGGGAGACTGATCAATGACAGAGCTAACCGTCTCACCGACAATCCTCGCGACACTGGCGAGGAACCAAACGGATGCGGCGGCCTATGCGCAGGCCGGGGCCGACGCACTGTCGGGGACCGGAAAGGATTGCTGGGTTAGCCACGGGGTAATCAGTGGAGCCAGCAATGTGGCATTCGACACGATCGAAGGTATTCGCCAAGCCACCGGAACAGCCTTTGCCGACGCCAGTCTCGGCCTGGCGGCCAAGCTTCAAGCCGCCGATGCGGCGTATGGGGGCGTTGATGAGGAATTGGCTGACAACCTGCAGTCACAGATGCGTGACAGATAGCCGTGTCCGGTCCCTGCGCCGCCCGCACGCGCAGTCCTGGTTGCCGAAGTCGTCGGCATGGAGGTCATCACCGATGGCATGGTGGCGTTGCCCGACCGCTCGCAGCGCAGCGATTTCCCTCCGGCGCCGGGGATTCGGCCAAATAGCGTTCCAACCGCACCCGAAGGTCGCGGCTCCGCTCATCCCTGCCGGTGCCCGATTCGACTAACCCGTTCGCGACACCCTTGACGCCGTTTCGCACCGCATACCACTGACGAAGGAAGACGAAGCGATGCCACATCCCGACGACCACGACGACCTTGGCGCCTACGACTTCTACGACGCCGACGAGAGCGGCGACGACAGCGACGACGACTCGGACGCGCTGGACTTTCCCGACGCCGAAGACGTCAACGGCGACCAGTCGGCTATCAGCGACATTGACGCCCTGGACAACGACTACGCGCCGGATGGGCCTGCTACGGAAGACGCGGGCACCGCGCTGGAGGCCATCGATTTGGTGACGGAAGTCGCCGAGGAGGAGGTGCAGGGCGAAGAGGAAGAGGGTGTTCAACTGTTCTCGGTAGTCAACCCCTCCAATTCCGTGATGGTGTCAGCGCTTATGGACGGCAGGACGGAGCGGGTCAAGCTCTCGCCCAAAGCGATACGTCAGACCGAAGCCGAACTCGTGCAGGAGATTATCGTCCTGGCCGAGCTAGCCCGGCTCAAAGGGCTCGCCGGCCAGCACACGTACCTGCTCGAGAACGCTTCTCAATCCGAAGGGTTGCAAGAACTCGGCGCGCTCGGGTTGGATGGCAAAGAGGTTCTCCGAACCTTCATGGAGACCGGGATGCAGTTGCCCACACCGGAGCAAGCCTCCGAGGCACAGGCTGAAGTCTTCGCCACCCGATACCGGCAGGACGATGATTGACCACCTGGCTGGGCAATTTTAACGCATTCTTTCCTTTACCAGACGGCAAAGAATGACGGTTAGGATTAACCCGCCGAATGTGAAAAAGGTAGCCTTGAACTGCGCATGATGAGCCGACAATGGTGCCGCGCGATACCGCCGCAAACCTCGATATGAAAATGCCCGACTGTGTTCACAGTAAATTTGCCTACCATGCACAAGAATTTCACGAGTGACGGCGCGGGAGTCCGCTCTCTAAACGCGCGCCGCTTTCGCGAAAAACTATGCAACTAAGGGGGACTGGTAAGTATGTTGTGGCATGCGCTGCCACCTGAGGTGAACACTGCCCGGCTGATGGCCGGTGCTGGCCCCGGGCCGATGCTGGAGGCCGCCGCCGGGTGGGAGGCATTGGGAAACGCATTCGAGGCTCAGGCCGTCGGGCTGGCAGCCACCCTTGTAACCCTGCAGGGGTTGTGGACCGGCGCCGGCAGCGAGCGGGCGATAGCGGCGATCACACCGATGGTGGCCTGGCTGAACGATGCAGCAAGCAAATCCCAGCAGCGCGCTGTACAGGCTTCGGCACAGGCCGCGTCCTACCTCACCGCGTTAGCGGCAACACCGTCGCTGATCGACATCGCGGTCAACCACATCACCCACACGGTCCTGGTCACGACCAACTTTTTCGGTATCAACACGATGCCTATCGGCGTCAACGAAACCGACTACTTCGTCCGCATGTGGAACCAGGCCGCCGCCGCAATGGACATTTACCAGGAGGAGACCCTGGCTAATTCTGTCTTTGAGCCGCTGCTGCCGATGAAGCCCATCATGCAACCTGAAGTGGGGGAGGCGGTTTCCCAGGCGGTTGGGGGTGTCTCACGAGCCGCCCGACAAGCGGGCTCGACTGCCTCGGGCTTGCTCGCGGGCGTCGCAGAAGGCGTGCCTGAAGTCGCCCCGAGTTTAGTCTCGGACCTCGACGAGCAAGCCGCGCAGTTGCTTTCTCAACTAGGACAATTAGGGCCGCTGACGGGCCCGATGCAGCAGCTCATCCAGCCGATCCAGCAATTGACTTCGCTCGCCGGCCAGCAAGGCGGGATGGGTAGAAGCGACATGGGTGGCACCTCCGTAGGGAACACTTCCAGCGAGCTTGGCAGCAGGGAATTGGGACAACTTGGCCTGTTCGGCGCTAGCCCGCTGTCAAACCACCCGCTCGCCGGCGGAGCGGGGCCCAGCTCAGGCTACGGATTGATCTATTCGGAGGCACTGCCAGGGGCAGCGGGATCGGAGCCCCGCACGGCGCTGATGTCGAACCTGATCGAGAGACCGAACGAGACGGTCCCACCTGCGGCCGCCGGAGCTGGTCAAGGTTTCTCAACGGCCGGAGGCGCGGCTCCGCGTGGCTTGGTGGGAGGCGGCGCACAGTCCGACGCGGACGCCAGACCAGGACTCGCAGCTCCCGCGCTGGTCGCCGATCATTCCGAGGCAGGCGACTACGAGGCCTTCGACGAGGGGGACGACTGGTGATCCCCACAGTCACCGACTTCCCGGCTAATCCGGCCGGAAGACTTGCCACCTTTCGGCGAGGACAGAGCAAGGGAAAGAGGAATTCCAACATGGCAGAGATGAGGACCAATGCCGGCGCGCTCCGCGCGGCGGCGGCCAACTTCGACCAGATTTCCGTCGAACTGCAACAGGTCATCCGCATGGTGGAGGCTACCGGTGGCGAACTCGCCGGCAAGTGGCGGGGCAAGGCCGGAAAGGCCGCACAGGAGGCGCTTAGGCGCTTCCACGAAGCGGGTCAAGCGCAGATCAGCGCTCTCACCGACATCTCCGGCAAAGTTGACGAAGCCGGTATCCAGTACAGCAAGGCCGATGACGACCAATCGGCCCACCTGGCCGCACAGATGAAGTTCTGAATTCCTCACGAATAGCCAACGTGGCCAACCCAGCCGACCCCCAGTTTCCGAGACGGAGAAAGTGATGTCAGACGGACAGTCATGGAATTTTGGCAGCATCGATGCCGGAGCGAGCTCGATCCAAGGAGCAGTGAAGCAAGCCGCAGGGCTCCTCGACCGCGGCAAGCAGGCCCTCAACGAACTTTCCGCAGCGTGGGGCGGCAGCGGATCGGAGGCCTACCAGGCAGTCCAGCAGCGTTGGGACGGCGCGTCTCAAGAGCTGAACGACTCGCTGGAAAGCTTGGCGCAGCGCATCAGTGAGGCAAGTCAGGCGATGCTCCTGACCGAGTCCAGGGTCACGGCCATGTTCCAGTAGCAGCGCGGGCAGGCAGGAATGAGTTCGTGGGCAAGCTAACTCGGGAGAAGGGTAGATGGCTGAGGAACTGGTGGTTGATCCGTTGCTCCTAGAGGCCGCCGCGGCCAAGTTGGGAGAACTGGTCTATCCCGCGCCCCTGGCCCCAATCGTTGTCCCAGCCGAGGATCCGGTCTCGGCCGCGATCAACGAGACATTGCCGGTGATCGAGTCGCCGGTGATCAACGCGCTTCCCGCCATCAAGGCCGCGAACACCAGGACAAGTTCTAGCCTCGCCATCGCTGCTGGAATCTACGCCGACACCGATCGACGACTGGCTGACCACGTCAGCCAGGCCGAAGTCCGTTCCCCGGACGACACGAGTTTATCCGCGGCAAGCAAGTTTTTGCCGGGCGCAGAACCTTCCGAGTCGCCCGACGGTGTGACAACGCACCCGCTGGTCAGCGCCGCTTTAGGCGAGAAACAGCTGCCGGAGGGGCAACCGCCGCCAACGCTCCAGCCCGGCCCAGATCCTGCCCCTGCCGCGCCACTGCCAGGATTCGACCTGAAACCTGCGCCTCTTGGTCAAATCAACGGGGTGGCGGGCGCGATGGGTCCTGCTACGCAAAGCGTGCAGGCCGTCACGTCGAGTGTGCAGGGGGCCGTCCAGGGCGCCACCGCGGGCACCGGCACACCTGCTCAGCTCGCCGACGCCAACACCATGACCGGGCCGGGTGACCAGGCCCAATTGACCGACGAGACGACGCCCGAGAGCGAAGGCGCCGCATCGGGAGAGCAAGCGTCAGCGAACGCTCCCGTGCTGGCACCGTCCACCAGCCGATCGCAAACGGCAGCCTCCGGGATCGAGTTCTGACCACTTTCCCGGAGCTGGATGCCGGACCGCACGTGCCGATTCAGGAAGCGTCGGCCAGCGCTGCATCCAAGAGCTGGGCGAGGTATTTCCAGTACAGCCAGTCGGCGACCGCATAACGCTGGGCAACCGGATCGCTCGCGGTGTGCGCCTCGCCCAGGAGCACTTCCTGGCTGCGTGTCGCGTACGCGCGGAAAGCACGTAGATGAACGCCCTGGCGATCGGGATGGCTACTGGCTAGGGGCTTCGACACGGCGAGCCACAACATCGTGCGCTGATCATCCGGCGCACTGGCTGTCGCTGGCTCCGGTGGCAGCGGGGCGTGAACTCTTGCCCGCCTGGCCATGCGCGCTGGCAAGACCGGTGCACCCTTGCTCGGCTCAGCACGCTTCATTGCTTCGGGTGGGGGGGTCTGCTCAGCCGGCGGTTCGGCAACCACGGGTGCAGGCGGCAACAGGTCGATCAAACGCGCGTCGGGCGTCGTTGCAAGCCGTGCGGCCGCTGATGGATCCACCACCTCCAGCCTGGCCCGGCCGCGCATGTCGCCGCTGTCCGGGATGTCATCCGGCTTGAGCACGACTGTGGCTGCGCCGGAATCAGAGTTGGCCAATTGCCGCTCGGTGCCGATCACCACGCGCAGCTCGCGGTCGTGATGTGCCGCCCAGCCCCGCACAGCCATCACGGGGTAGGTAGCCCAACGCGCCCGCTCGGTGGCTGGGATCGTCGAATCAGCGCTGGCCATGTGCACCTCGTCAGGTAACCGCACGCCATCCGGCAGGTAGGCCAGCCCATAGCTATTAGCCACGACGATCGCGCCGTCAGTCGTCACCGCGGTTATCCAAAAGAAACCGAGATCCGCCGTTCGACTGCTGGGCGCGTTCAGTGCCGCCGCGATGCGCCGACCCAACCGTAGCGGATCCACCCCTTTGCGGCGTGCGGCGTCAGCCGTTGCAGCCTCGGCGATAGCGTCGCGTTCTGCCCGGGCCGCAGAGACCGGGATCATCGCAGCGGCGCCGTCCTGGGAGCGCTCGATCGACGACTCGTGGCGCGTAGAGCCGGCCTTGACGCTGTCGGGCGTTTGGGCGGTCCCTGCTGCTCGGGTAGCCGTTGCCGGGCGCGTCGATTGCCTAGCCTTTTCCGATGGCTTCTCGACCGGAGCTGCTGCCCCCCCGCCCGAGCGGGTTGCCCCACCAGCGCCGGATCCGCCTGGCGCCATCGGCATGGCCGGCACGCCGCCCGCGCCGGCGGAGGCCGACGATGCCTCAGTCGCGACAGGCCCCAATAGGAGCGAGGGCGACTGCCCGGCCTCCGACACCGGCGCCATATTCGTGCCATGCGCGCCCCCACCCGAGGGTTTCGTCGACGCCGCCGGACGTAAAGGGGGCGCTGGTTCGGCCGGACGGAACGGACCTGCCGGACCAGACGGAGTCGCCGGGCTCGACGGTCCGGCCGGACCCGACGGGGTTGTCGGTGGTGCCGGCGACATGGCCCCACCTGGCCCTGTGCCGTCTGCCGGCGTTCGCCTCGGTTCGCTTGGGGTCGATTCCGGAGAACGCGGCGACGGTGTTGGCCTAGGAGTCTCCACCGACGGATCCCTTGCCGTGTTGTCCGGAACCGGCCGCGGCGGGCTGACCGGCGGAGGTACGTACTCGGCGGGAGGTGTGAGCGGTTCTTGGGGATCGGCGGGAAGTGTGACGGGCGGCGGGATTTTCTGGTCAAGCAGGTCTTTCAAGGCACTGTCCGGGGGCTTCCACGATTTACTTGCCATGATCTGCTCGGCGGTCCCGGCGACAACGCCGGCGTTCTCCGTGTGAGTTTGGCTGATCAGCGCGTTGATCGCGGCGACTCGCGCGTTTGCCTCCATACTCGAATTGTTCGCGATGACGTCGATCTGCCGGTTTGCGATCTCCACGTTGTCGGTGATGTCGGATTTGGCTTGAACGATCGAGCCGGCGACATAACGCTGCCAGGTAATGACGGTAACTAGCTTGTTCTGCAGGGCGATCAACTCGTTGATGTTCCCCCTGAGCTCGCCGTCGGCGGCGGCGGCCCCGCTACCCGACCACCGTCCGCTCTCGAAGATTTCCGCCTGCTGATACCGGCTCGCATCCAGCACCTCGGTCACCTGCCGCAGAACCTTCGTCCACTCGTGCGCGCGATCAAAAAAGATGTCCTCGTCGGCCTCCGGCCAGGCATCCGGGTCGAGCATCTTTTCGGCATAGCAACCCACTGGTTTCGCGATGCCCATCGCCTAACCTGCCAAAACGCACGTCGAATGCGCCGCATGGGTAGTCGGCCATGGATTGACGCCGAGAGTCATGATGACAGCCCTACTGGTCGTCGGGGGTGTCTTTGGCCCGGCGGCGACCGATGACGCCGCCGGTCCACTCCCGATCCTCGGTGTAGAGCGCCTCCTCTTCAGAAGAGATACGTTTGCCTTGTTTGCCGTCTTTCCCCTGACCGCCGGGAGCGCCGCCCATCGGCATGCCGCCCCCCATCGCACCACCGGCGCCGCGTGCGCCGGGAATCGCGCCGCCGACGGCGGCGTTACCAGCTGCAGCACCGGCGGCCGCTACCCCTTGGGCACCTGCCTCGCCTAACGGCGCCTTCGGCATGCCGCCGCCGGCCCCACCCACTCCCGCTGGTCTCACCCCGCCCGGAGCATTGCCCAACCTGTTGAGGGCCTCGGTGAGCTTCGGATCGTTCTGTGACGAAGGCATCGTCGGCATGCCGGTCATACCCGTCGGGGGCATCATGTTGGCGGCGGGCAGGCTTGCGTCGGTGGGGTAGTCGCCATACGGATCGTCGGGAGAGGTTATCCCCTCCCTCGGATTTTCCGGAGAGTCGGGGTTGTCAGGGCCGGGATCGGGTTTGGGGGGTGCTGGCGGGGCGATCGGATATGCCTTAGGCGGACTCGTCGGTACTACCGGTCGCAGCGGGACTCCTGCATTCGCAACGTAAAGTTGCAGCGACGACTCGGATTGCGTCTGTAACTCCTCGTACCATTCAATGGCCATGTACAGGTAGGGGCTTTTAGTCCGCGTGTATTCGGCGTACCAATAATCGCATAGCGATACTTCGTAGGACGTCGGATGTTCCGCCGGATTCGTAGGCCCCACACCAGTCGTGCCGTAAATGCGTGCCTTTTTGTGGGCGTCGACTACCCGGACGGCCTGCTGACCTAAGTCGACACACAAGGCCGACATGCTATAAATCCACTGCCGCTGTGCGTCGAAATTCGCCTCAACGGCCTGCTGCGAAGCACCCTCCCAATAAGTAAACGGCCGAAACCGATACGTCTCCGCCTGGAAGGCGCGCTGGAACGCGTACCAATCTTCTGCAAACGCCTTGTATGCGTTCCCCTGGTCACCGGTTTCGATAAGTGTCGCCGCCTCTCTGACCTCGTAGTAGGGGTCTTCGAACTTTTGTGGCGCGCTGGAGGCCGTCGCAGGTACGCCCAAATCCTCAGCCGGGTTACTCATCGCACTCATCTGATTGCCGGTGCCGCTACCCGACGTTGCACCAGAACCATCGAACTTGACCGAACTTATGGCAGCGGCAGAACCCTCATCGACCGTCTCATAAGCCTTGGCCGCATTCCTCAGCGATGTCGCCAGGCGACGCCATTCCCGTTCGCACGCTTGGAGGTACAGCCGCATCGAGTCAGCGGAAAGCGCAAGTTGTACCGCAGTGTCATCGACGAAGGCGAGGCGACACGGCGACTGCGGGTTGCCCGACGGTACCGGCGGGATCGGTTGTTCTAACTCGTCAGCCCGCGCCATGAGTTCTTGGTACTCCACACTCATCGTCTGCGTCATGTCGGCTCGTTCTCCTTGTGCTGAAGTCATCCATCGGTGAGTCCGCTGATGAGGCGCGCCGCAAAGTGGCTGCGGGAGTGGGGAATCCCAATTATAGCGGCTGACCGCAGCCCACCACGGACGAACGTCAGGCGACGCGCAGGTTAACGATGATGATTTGCGGTGAGGCGGATGTCCGCGTCACACCATCTGGCCGGCCGCTGCCTGGCACGACGGCGGCAACAGGCGCCGGCAGCCTGGGGCAATCGGGCCGGTGCGTATCACAGCGACGAAGCGAACGAAGCCTACCACCGTGAACCCGCAGGAATGCAGACGTCGGTCTATTCTCATGTTTTCAGTATTCTGGCCATTCGGTGGATGACGCTAAGCTAAACCTCAACATGAAACTCGACATCCACCTGCAGACTCATTCTGAAGTAAGCGTGCACGGCGCTTATCGATACGTCGGCGCGCCCAAAGGCGAAGTTATGCTGCGCTGTACGCAGTCGCTCGTCACCGCGATCAATCGGGCCGAGGGCGACCTCATCTTGCGGGTCTTTGATGACCACTCGGCACCCGAAGTGATTGAATCGCTTCACAGGATACTTGCGACCTGCATACACGCGGTGGAGTTCGTCGCTCTGGATGATAGCGGGTACAACGCGTCGTGCCATGCATCGTTTTCGAAGGCACGCGACGACGCTTCCGAATTGGTGTATTTCGTGGAAGACGACTACCTACACGCGCCGTCGGCAATCCAAGAGATGCTGGAAGCGCATGTGCTGTTCAAGGACAAGCTCGGTGGCCGGGAAGTGGCATTGCATCCTTACGACGATCCGAGGAATTACAGGAGCAGGATTTTCAGCCAAGAACGTTGCCGGGTGCTGCTCGGTACGAGAAGGCATTGGCGTACGAATACCCACACAACGAATACCTGTTGGGTTGAAATCGAGACGCTAAGACGTAATTGGAGACTCTTTGAGTTGCTAGCGTTGCATTCGAGCACGCCCTACGGTCAAGCCCATCACATTTTCGAGGCCACAACGATAAATCGGATCTGGCGCGAACAACTTACCCTCTTCACACCAATACCTTCGCTGGCGCTCCACCTCCAGGATGAAGGACATAAAGACCCTTACCTGAATTGGCAAGTATGGTGGGAATCGGCAGCCTATTGAGCTACTGGTCCGCAATGAATGGTACCGGTCAGCTATCTCGGATCTCGAAGAGCGCACAGTAATTTTGCTGTCCTGCAGACTTGAATTGCCGGTACACCTTGAATCTTATTGTGCCGCGCTGGAGGCTCGCCATAAATTTCTCCAGACCACCGGTGAGGTCGTCGTACTGCTCTTGCAGCAACTCGAGGCGCGCACGGTGATGCTCTGCCCGCTTCGCGTGGCAGATCCGAAGCGCCAGAACGGAAAGCCGATCAACGATGGTGCCGGGGGTGTCGGTGTGTAGTGGAGCACTCGGGTTCGGGCTGAGACGCTCGAGCAGGGTCACGTCGATGTCCTCGATTGCCCCGCAGCGCCGGGCGTTGAGGTCGTCGATGCAACGTTTCCTTCGAGCGATCTCGCGATCGCCGGCACCGACGCGGCGAACGGCGTCTTCGTGATGCCACAGATCGAAGTTCAGCGCATGTAGCTGCAGCGCCTGCGCTGCGATGCCGCCGCTCCCAGAGACGGCGGTGCGTTCGTCGTCATGCCACGCCAGCGCGCTGGCGTAGAACTGGCCCACACCCGAGAGCAGGCCCGTATCGGCCAGCGTGGTTCTACCCAGACTGTTGGCATCGACGTTGGTCACCAAGTCTCCACTCCTGCGCATCGGGATCTCATTGCTGCTCAACCACATTACGGCCATCCCTCAGACATAGTCCTGGACGAGGTCTTCCATCGCACCGAGCACCTCCTCCACTGTGATGTCGCCCATGGTGCTCAGATCGATGTGCCGGTGAGGCGCAAATCTGAAACCCCAGTTTGTCGACTCCGTGGGACCAAAAAGACCGACGCCCGGAACCCGCGCCAGATCCGCAGCATGAAGCATGCACGAATCGACCCCCACGAAAAGGTCTGCTCCGGACACCATGCCCACGGCGAGGTCGAGAGGTACTCCCAGATAGGGAAACACGCGGTCGCGTTCGCGGCCGACGTTGAGTTCTTCATGTCCCATCCCGACAATCCAGGCCACGAACTCAGTGTGGCGCGACAGAAACCGATCCAGCAGATCGATGAATCTGGTTACTGGCCAACGTTTCTTTTCCCAATTGGTGTCAGCGTGAACCACCAGTACCTTGGTCCCCGCCGAGTGCGCGGCCCGCAGCGACCGAATGTTTTCCTGCATCGCCGAAGCCAGCGGCACCGGTTGGGCATAGGTCTCGATCCGCACAGCGGGATCGAACAGGCGCGCCAGTTGGAAGGTCAGGTCCGCCGTGTGTTGCGCATTTCGGGGGACGACGATGTCGCAATTGTCCCCGGAGGAAAAGCCGATGCTCGTCGTGGGCGCTAGTCGCTGCAGGAGCTGCGCAGCGAACGCGTTCGATGGAAATTCCCATGGCACAGCGTTGATGAAAAGGTCGACGGGGCCGATCTGCGACGCCAGGGTTTCGTAGTCCAGAATTCGCCCTGCGGGCGCACCGGGCGCGCGCCCCATGCGGGGTGCTCCAGTGATGTCGACAAAGCGGGCGCCTACCTCCCAAAAGCACAGCTCGAAGGCGACCCGGGGACAGATCAACGTCATTGGGGCGGGCAACATTTCGGCCAAGGCGCGCATTGTTGGCAGCGTCAGGATGGAGTCCCCGATAAGAGCGGAGAAATAGACGGCGGGGTGCCGTGCCTGCAGCAGGTGCGTCAGCAGGCCGCGCTCCACAGTTACCGAGTGGCCGTCGCGCAGCACAGTGATTTCCCTTGACACCACCATCGTGCGACCGAGCCTAAACCCCCACGCGGACCCTGTCATATCAGTTGGTCAGTGGCGACGCTCACTGACGCGTGGGCGCGCTCTCGATCAGATCCTCCAGCGCTGCCAGCGCAGCTTCGACGGTGATGTCTGCCATGGTGCTCATGTCGACGTGCCGATGGGGTCCGAATCTGAACCCCCAGGTCGCGCTGTTCGTGGGACCGAAAAGTCCGATACCGGGAACACGCGCCAGATCGGCGGCATGGAGCATGGCGGAATCGACCCCGAGGAAAAGGTCTGCGCGCGACACCATGCCCATGGCGAGATCGAGCGGCAGTCCCAGATAGGGAAAGACCCGCTCACGTTCACGCCCGACATTGAGTTCCTCATGTCCCATTCCGACGATCCAGGCCACGAAGTCGCGGTGACGCGACAGGAACCGGTCCAGCAGATCGATGAACCTGGTGGCAGGCCAACGTTTCTTCGCCCAATTGGTGTCGGCGTGCACCGCGAGCACGTTCATCCCCGCCGGCACGGCGGCGCGGATCGATTGAGCCTGCTCCTGCACGGACGATGGCAACGGCAAGGGCTGAGCATAAGTCTCGATCCGCAGCGACGGATCGAACAGGCGCGCCAGTTTGAAGGTCAGGTCGGCTGAATGGCATTCCTCTTTGGTGACAACGATGTCGTACCCACATGTGGTGGGAAATCCGATGGTCGTCGTGGGCGCAAGGCAATCCACGAGTGGGCGAATGACTGTGCTGGACAACGAGTTCCACGTCAGCGTATCGATGAACACATCGACGGCACCGATTTGTGCTGCCAGAGTCTTGTGATCGATGGCCCGAAGCGGCGCCCCTGGCAGTGGCTGCGGTCCCGTCAACGGTAACCCCGTGGTGTCCACATGAAGATGGCTCACCTCTCGGAAGCACAGGTCGAAGACGACCTTGGGGCAGATCAAGGTGATTGGGGCGGCGAACATCTCGCCTAGCGCACGCAGTGTCGGCAACGTCAACAAGGCGTCCCCGATGTTGGCTACGAAACATAGCGCGGGCCGGCGGGCCTGTAGTACATCGCTCAACTGGACACGACCAACGGCATTACCACCAGGAAGATCGGCGTGCGACTCAGACTCGACCGTCATTCCGCAGAGCTTAGATCGCCGCGGCATCGCCCCGTCAGTGGTAACCCAAGTCCTGCGCGAGGGCGTCCACCCTTGCCCAGACTGGATCGTCGGGGTCGACCCGCTCGCGGGCGGATGACGCCCGGCGCAGGGGGCAGAGGTTGCCGACCTTCCATGGCAAAGGCGACCCGCCTCGGAAGAACTGGTGGTCGCCGACCGTCTCCGGCGCTGGATGGGTGATGTGGGCCGCGTGGTCGGAAAAGGTCAGGCCCCATCGACCCAGCGCGGCCTCGACGGTCGTCTTCGGTCGGGCCGCAAAGGTCTCGTAGCGCAGCACGACAAGTTCGCCCACATCGGTTTCGAGCGGCTGCAGGCAACTCTTCACCAGCTCCAGGGCTTCGGCCACCGTGTCTGTGATCCAGAAGTCCAACGACGTGCGCATGGGCGAGTTCCGATGCGCTAGAGAAGAATTCACGACCTCACGTGGATCTCGCAGCACAAAGACCGGCACGGCCTCCGGAAAGGTCCGCCGCAGGGCACCCAGCTGGGTCGCATACCGCGGGTTCTTCTCTCCCCATATGGTGCACGGGCCGGTGATCTCGCGTATGACCGTTCGCAGGGCGCCGGCTGGATCGCCCGTTTCCCTGGCATAGCGCCGGTAGGCGCCATAGACACCACGATCAATAAGGAAGGCCTGCAGGGTTCCTACTACCGAGGAGCCGGATCGACTGACCTGAATCAGATCGATCTCGTCGAAGATCGTGATGTCGTCGTGGGAATTGAGGTACTGGGTGACGATCGTCGTCCCGGATCTCGGCGCCCCCACAATGAACAGCTGCACGGGTTCGCGGCCGGCCTCAGATCGAAAGTCCGACCGACTTCGCCAGACTGCCGGTGATTTCAATCAGGGAGGCGATCATGTGCTGCTGCTGTCCGGCTATGGCTGCCGTCGCCTCAGTCTGCGCGTTGCGAATTGCCTCGTTGATGCGCTGCTCGACGGTTTCTGCGCCTAGGCGCAGCAGGCCGTCTTCAATGGACAAGCCGGTTAACAAGCGGTGCCCGTTGATCGTCGCGGTGACCGTCTTGTCTTCATCTGCGGCAGTGAAGGATCCCGTGTCGGACTGGGTCATCTGGTCCTCGAGGACGGTGTTGAATCGCTTCAACTGCTCCAACGCCTCGGCCACCTGAGGGTGCTGCGCCTCTATTCCGGTGCCCATCTGATCTCCTTTACTTGATCGGTGTCGAAAGGTTGCTGCACTAGTTGTCATTCCGGGCGGGTGCCGGCCCGCATCAATTCGCCCTCGAGGAGAGGTCCTTATTGTTGAGGCAGCCGTGACGTTGGCCGCGTACGCCGCGTAGTTGAGCGTTGGCCCGGGCGGACCCGTCGACCGGCTTCCTCACCGTGAAACCGCCTCCGCCGGGACCCGCGGTGTCATGTCGACCTGGTCGCCAACATACGGGCCGCGTCGATGCTGAGACGGGTGCCGGTCCAGGGCCGACCGTAGGTACCCGACGAAAACGATCGCACCCGCCAGACCAGACCCGCGCCGTTCGAGGGGCGGTGCCCGTCCGACCGGGAGACATCGCGCAAGGATCGATGATTGGCGGACAAGTTGCCACCGCGGGATGAGCTATCAGCAGTACGTGCCGCAGTGTCACCGTGAACACGAGAATACGGTCCACTCGTCGCTCCGTTCGTTCGGCCGCCCGACCCAACGGCAATCATTTACCGTTTCAGCCTCACCTGCATCTTGGAGCCTACCGGCTTCGCCGTCGAGGCCTCGCTGACTGCGCAGGCTTTGACATTTACCGCGGCTGGTGCCAACTGGTGCGGGCGTTCCGCCGGAGCTCGTTAGCTGCGCAAATAAATTCATCAGTCAGCCGAGAGTCCACCTGCGCGCGTAGCATTCTCCGGCGGGATTCTGCGCCGAGCTTGCAGGGGCGCACCGTATGCTCTGATCTACCCGATTCACTGCGTTTGCTGCTGCATGGTAGAGAGGGGCGAATGACGGTCGAGTTCCGCTTGCTCGGCGACGTGGAGGTCCGGGTTGACGGGCAGCGATTGGACATCGGGCATGCGCGCCGGCAGTGCGTTCTGGTGGCGCTGCTGGTCGACGTCAACCATGCGGTGTCGCCCGAGCAGCTGGTGGATCGGGTGTGGTCGGATCGGCCGCCGCGCCGTGCCCGAAATTCGTTGGCGGGCTACGTCTCTCGACTGCGCAGTCTGCTGACCGGTATCGACGGTGTCTCGATCTCGCGGGGCCCTTCCGGCTACATGCTGCGCGCGGATGGCTCGACGGTGGACCTGCACAGATTCCGGGCCCTGGCGGCACAAGCGCGAGCCACCACGGACCCGACAGCGGCCGCGGCCTTGTTTGATGAGGCGCTGCGGGCCTGGACCGGTGAGCCGTTCACGTTCCTGGACACCCCGTGGGTGAACGAAGTTCGAAGCGCGGTGCGAGCCGAGCGGCTGGCGGTGGAGCTGGATCGTAACGACGCGGGGTTGCGCGCGGGTCGTCATGCAGAGTTGTTGGTGGAAGTGACCGCGGCGCAGGCTGCTCATCCGCTGGATGAGCGGCTGGCCGCGCAGCTGATGCTGGCGCAGTACCGCTGTGGCCGGCAGGCCGATGCGCTGGACACCTATCGCCGCACCCGCTTGCGGCTCGTCGAAGAACTCGGCGTCGAACCCGGTCAGGCATTGGCCGGCGTCCATCAGCAAATCCTGGCCGGTGAGGCCCGCGACCGCAGCGAGTCGGCGGTCGCGGTGGACGTGCTGCCGGCGCGACCGGTGGTGTGCGACCGTCCGCATTCGGGATTGTTGCGCCGAGCGACCAGTTTCGTGGGGCATGAGCAGGAGTTGACACAGACGAAGGAGGCGTTGGGGGCGGGGCCGTTGGTCACGCTGGTCGGTGTGGGGGGAGTAGGAAAGACGCGGTTGGCGTGGGAGGTGGCGCGTCAGGATCAGCAGCGTTTCAGTGACGGGGTATGGGTGTGTGAGTTGGGACCGCTGGACAACGGGGAGGCGGTGGGGCATGCGCTGGCGGCGGCCCTGCGATTGCGTCAGCAGCATGGCCTCGGCGTCGAGGAGTCCGTCATCGAGTATCTGCGCTCCCGGACGGCCTTGCTTGTCGTGGACAACTGCGAGCACGTGCTGGAGGCGGCGGGGGGGTTGGTGGATCGGATTGTGCGACAGTGCCCGGGGGTGTCGGTCTTGGCGACCAGCCGTCAGCCGCTGGGGGTGGAGGGCGAGCAGATCGTGATGATCGCGCCGTTGTCGGTGGTTGATGCGACACGGCTGTTCGCCGATCGGGCGCGCGCGAGTATGCCGGGTTTCGCCGTGGACGCTCAGCCGGCAGGGGCGGTGGCAGAGATTTGCCGGCGGGTCGACTGCTTGCCTCTGGGGGTGGAGCTGGCAGCCGCGCGGATGCGGGTGATGAGCGCCTCCGACGTGGTGCGCCGACTGGATCGGCTGGGTTTCTTGCGTGGTTCCACGCGCGGGGCGTTGCCGCGACAGCAGAGTCTGGCGGCGACGATCGAATGGTCGTATCAGCTGTTGACGGAAGCGGAGCAGGTATTTTTCGCTCAGCTCTCGGTGTTCGCCGGGTCCTTCGATCTTGAGGCCGCCCACACGGTCTGCGCGGGCTCTGACGAGGACGACACGCTGGAACTGTTGGCCGGTCTGGTCGACAAGTCGATGGTGGTGGTGCGCAACGTCACCGACCGGACCCGCTATGCCGTTCTGGAGACGCTGCGGGCGTACGGGCGAGAACACCTGCAGGAGCAGCACATCGAAGCGCGGCAGGCCGTCCGCCATGCGGAGTACTTCACGGATTTGGCCGAGCGCGCCCAGGCAGGTGTGGAGACCGCCGAGGAGCGCGCGTGGATCGAGCGGGTGCTGCCCGACTACGACAACATGCGCACCGCATTCGAGCGGGCGATGGCCGATCAGAACATCGACCTTGCATTGCGGCTGGTGGCGTCCTGCGCGGAGATCTTCGGCGTCCGCGTCGGCTATGAAGTCTTCCGCTGGTCCGAACGCGTCGCCGCGGTGGCCGATCCCGACCATCCGCTGTTTCCCGCCGTGGTCGGCACGGCAGCGAGAGGCGCTTGGGCTCGCGGCGAGTACGCGCTCGCACGCCGCCTGGCGAACCTGGCGGGTGGACGGGTACCCGGGCCCGGTACGTCTCGCATCGCCTATCCGGGCGATGTCCTCGCTGATCTGGATCTTTTCGAGGGTGCCGTGGACAGGGTGCTTTCCTACTGGGACGAACAGACGGCGCTGGCCCGGCCTGCGGATCATCCGATCCGACTTGGTCAGACCCTTTCCACCGGGGCGGTGCTGCACGGCGTTCTCGGGGGCGAATTCGAGCCATATTTGCCGGCAGCGCAAGAAGGAGTGGAGATCGCCGAAGCTACGGGCAACCCGACGGCTCGGTCCACCGCTTATTTCGGCCTGGCGTTCCTGCTCAAGCGGTCCGAGCCGGGACGAGCCCTGGCGCTGTTCGATGAGGCGGCAAGGTTGGCCGGTGATGTGCAGAACTTCTGGTGGTACGGCATCGCGCTGATGGAGGCCGCCGCGACGCGTTCGGTGCACGGCCATCTCGCCAAAGCGGCGCAGCTGTTCGATGACGTGCTGGAACATTGGGCCCGGGTGGGCGACTGGACCGAACTGTGGATCAGCCTGCGCTACATCACCCGGTTGCTGGTTCGACTCGGAGCCGACGAGGACGTGGCGTTCCTGCACTGGGCGCAGCACAAGGTGGGAAGAGGATCTCCGCTGCACTCCGACCAGCTGACCGCGCTGAAAGAGCGTCTTGGTGCCGACCGTTTCGCCGCCTACGGCGAGTCCCACCCCGACGGTGCAGAAGTGGTCGCCCGCGCGCGGTCGTCGCTGCAGCGTTACTCCCAACGCGCCGCCCCGGTGTAGACGACCGCGGCGCCGGTGACCAGGCGACGATTCGGTGCCGCGTCGACGGGAACCCTGAAGGGGCCGCTTTTAGGTGCTGACCGAAACTCCGAGGCTCGCGTTCAGCGCTGCCTGCAGGGCCAGCTGAAGGTTCACCAGGATGTCGCGGAGCGACGCGCTGAGTCCGAGTGTGGCGTTGTTGAGCGACGCCAGCAGGGTGCCGCCGGTTTGAGTGAGGCCGGCCAGCCCATTCTCGAAGCCGACCAGCAGGGTTCCGGCAGTCTGGCCGAATCCTGACAGGCCCGCACCGACGCTCGCGCCGAAAGCGTTGCTGAAGACGTTGGCCACCTGGGCGACGGCATTGGTCCAGATGCCGGCCAGCGCCGCGCCCGTCTGGCCGCTCTGGGACAGCGCGGTCAGCAGGTTGGTGGTGACCACAACCCCCGTCTGACCCAGTCCGGACAGGCTCGAGGTGAGGCCCACCGTCAGCGACTGACCCGCGTTGACCAGACCGGCGAGTCCGCCGTTGAACGCTGCCGTGAGTCCGGCCAGGTTCAGGTTGCCC